>JBATYS010000560.1:0-4655 GCA_049674205.1 Candidatus Aminicenantaceae bacterium | reverse complement strand
TTAAGTTCGGAAAAATAGGTTTCAAATATCTCTGCTTTTGTTGCTTGTTTCAGATTGTCTTCCAGCTCCACCCGGACTTCATCCAAAGGCCGCATCTCCTTTTTTCTATCGATAACGAGGAGGATGTGATATCCGTAGCTCGTTTCGACAATGTCACTTATCTCACCTACCGGAACGGAAAAGGCCGCATCTTCAAAGGGCTTAACCATTTTCCCTCTATCAAAGTCTTCGTACAGACCCCCATTCTCTTTTGAGCCTGGGTCTTCGGAATATTCTTTGGCAAGGGCAGCAAAGTCCTCTCCGTTTCTGGCCCGGGCAAGAAGCTCTTCCATTTTTTTGTGAGCTTCCACCTTTTCAGGATCGCTTTTCCCTTGGGTGAGTAACAGGATGTGCCGCACAGATGCAGTTTTATCTTTGTTGTATGCCTGCTGGATCTTTTCTTCAGTGACTTGGGTCATACTGTCGAGCTTTTTATCCAGAAACTGGCGAATTTTCAACTCCTCCTCGAGATTTTTCTTTACGAAATCAATATCGAGCCCTTGGCCTTCCAACATCTCGAGATATTTCTCCTCGCTACCGGCACGGGTGTATTGCTGGTTCAAAACATCGCTCAGTTCCTCGACGGTCACAGAGCTCTTCGCTTTAATCGCTTCTCCCAACAACAAATTCTTTTCTGCCAGCTGTAGAGCATTCTTCTCAATAAGATCTTTGAGCTGTGCTGCTTCCATATCCTTGAGTTGGAGAACACGACTTCCAAAATTCTCTTGAAGGCCTTGGATGACTTCTCCTGTTGTGACATTAAATGCGTTTGTGCGGATCAGGACCTTATTCAGATCAGGGTCGAGCGAGGGGAGTGTGACTGAAAGGGCTTTCGCCAGTTGGTAAACCTCTGTTCCCTCCTCAAGCTTAAAATCCTCTCCTTTTGAAGAACAGCTCATAACCAGGAAAACGAGGAGGATGAATACCAGGAGAAATTTTTGCATTACGATCTCCTTGAACCAAAATTCATTTTGTCATTCCAAAAATAAAAGGTCCGGATAGTAAAACACATATGGCCACGAATTACAAATGGGCAACCCAACTCCTCGTTAGACAAGAGAGGAGCGACTGTACTCAAGAAGGTCTATTAACGTTTGTTTTATGGAGATTTTGGGTTTCCAAGACGTTCTGTGGTGAATTTTTTGATTGTCCCCCACAAGAAGCGGGATGTCTGTTTTCCTCAGTTTCTGAGGATCAACACGGATTTCTATCGCACTGGAGGTTAAAGATAAAAGCATGTCCAGCACTTCCTTAAGAGCGATCGCCCGGCCCGAACAGATGTTGTAGACCTCTCCCTTCCGACCTTTTTCCATAAGACAAACATACGCCCTTACCACATCCCTGACATCTAAAAAATCTCTTTGGACCTGGGTATTCCCAACCGTCATAACCGGCTCACGGTCCCCCTTTTCGATCTGAGCGATTTGGAGCGCCCAATCCGGACAGACAAAATCCGCGCTCTGACCCGGGCCGGTGTGGGGAAACGGCCTGGCGCAAACGATATCGAGTCCTTCGATCCGCGAGTAGAACCTGGCGAGCAATTCTCCAGATATTTTTGTGTACGCATAGGGATTAACAGGCTCTGTCCTATCGTCTTCCGAAAGAGCTTTTTTTACAGGAGCCAACACTCCGTAAACGTCTGAAGAGCTGACGTAGAGGACCCTTGCTTGGGGGGAATATTGCCTTATGGCTTCAAAGAGATGGTATGTTCCGGCGAGGTTAGTATCGAATGTTTCTTCCCTCTTATCCCAGGATCGTCGCACGCTGGAGACCGCGGCGAGATGGAAAACCCAATCGGGACGGATCTCTTCAAAAAGCGCAGACAAACCTTTGGCATCCCTGATATCTTGATAATAAATCTTATCGGCCAACATTCGATCACTGTCTTCGGGCCTATCGGGATAACAAGTCCCGTAGATGACGCGGGTGGGAGACCGGAGCGTCTGGCTGAGATAGGCACCGACAAAACCCGTGGCTCCTGTTAAAAAAACCTTTAATTTCAAATCTTCTCTCTCCAATAATCCAGTAGGTCCATGAGGGACTGCTTAAAAGGGATGCGAGGTTCCCAACCCGTCAGTGCATGGAACTTGGAACAGTCAGATTCGAGTATGGGGACATCTGAGGGACGCAATCTCGCCGGATCGACCTCGACTTTTACATCTGCATCGCTCATCTCAAGGAGCATATCCAGGGTCTCCCTCATGGAACGGGCCTTGCCCGAACCGATGTTATAGACCTCCCCCTCTTCTCCCTTTTCCAGGCTCAACCAGTAGGCGCGGACTGTGTCACGAACGTCCGTAAAATCTCTCTTTGCATCCAGATTCCCGACAAAAATCACAGGTTCTCTCTTTTGTTTCTCGATCTCTACGATCTGTTTGGCAAAGTTCGAGCAGATAAAGACTTCTCCCCTGCGCGGACCCGTGTGGTTAAAGCCCCGGGTGCGCACCGTCTTCAATCCGTAACTTTTAAAATACTGGTATGCCAGAAGGTCTTGAGCGACTTTGCTAACAGCATATGGGCTGAGTGGGCGCAAAGGATTGGTTTCCTTCATCGGGAGCTCGTCCGGTCGGACAAAGCCATATTCTTCACTCGAACCAGCCACCTGGATCTTAGGAGACAGGCCGAGCAATAGAAGCGCTTCAAAAAGATTGATCTGACCGATCGCATTGATGGCAAACGTCTCAGAGGGGCACTTCCATGACGTCGGCACAAAACTCTGAGCTGCCAGATGGAATATGCGGTCAGGTTTGATCTCTGCAAGGCATTTTTTTAAAGAGACGATGTCCTTGAGATCCCCTTCATAAAAATTCACCTTATCTTGGATGTGGATCACATTCTCCATCCGGCTCCGCCAGCGCACCAATCCGAAGAGTTGGACATCGGGAAAATCAGCCAAGATATAATCAGCAAGATGACTTCCTGCAAACCCTGTAATCCCAGTGATCAGTACTCTCATTGAACCTCCTCATTCCCAGTCATTTATGGTTTTGGATATTATTTTCGCTTCTGGTAATAGGCCTCGTAAAAGCTCTGGAATTCCTGGCTTTTCTCTTTGATCTTTTTCCACCAGTCGGGATGAGCCTCATACCAGCGCACCGTCTCCTCCAACGCGTTTTCGAATCTCTTTTCCGGCTTCCAGCCAACTTGGTGAATTTTGCGACAATCCAGAGCGTAACGCAGGTCATGTCCCTGACGGTCCGGGACATATTTGATCAGATCTTTTGGCTTCCCCAGGACTTCCAGTATTCGCTCGGCCACCACAATATTCGTTACTTCATCATTCGCACCGATGTTGTAGACTTCCCCAAATTGCCCCCTCCGGATGAGTGTGTCGATCGCCCGGCAGTTGTCTTCCACAAAGAGCCAGTCTCGGACATTCAGCCCTTTTCCGTAGAGAGGAAGAGGTTTGTCTTCGAGGGCGTTTGTCGTGAAGAGAGGGATGAATTTTTCGGGATATTGATAGGGTCCGTAATTGTTGCTCGGCCTGCAAATGATGATCGGAAGACCATATGTCTTTGTGTACGCATATGCTAAACGGTCCCCGCCAGCCTTGCTCGCCGAATACGGTGACGTCGGATAAAGAGGATCGCCCTCCTGGAAGAACCCTTCCTCCCGACTTCCATAGACCTCATCTGTGGAAACATGTATAAAGAATTCGACTTCAGCCTGCCGACAGGCCTCAAAGAGCACAAAACTGCCGAGCACATCTGTCTTAACAAACTCCCCGGCGTCCAGGATGGAACGGTCCACATGAGTTTCGGCAGCCATATGGACGACTCCATCGATCCTCTGAAAGACATCTCCCACTAGCTCTCGATCACAGATATCTCCCTGGACGAATTCGTACCTTGGATTATCTTCGACCTCCTTGAGATTGTCCAGGTTCCCTGCATAGGTGAGTTTGTCCAGGTTGACGATCCGGCAATCTGGATATTTCTTAAGCCAATAATGGATAAAATTGCTGCCGATAAAGCCGGCCCCCCCTGTAACAAGAAGGGTCTTCCCCGAGATCGTCCGCTCTTCAACCATCCCGCCTTCTCCAGTCATAGGGGATGTCGTTCTGGTGGGGATCCAGCCGAAATTCGTCTGGATCCTCTCGATCATACACCTCTGTGGGGACGTTCACGACAATGGCTTCCTCCGAGCTCACACACATCCATCCATGGTAGACTCCTCGAGGAAGCTGAACGAGCAGCGGGTTATGAATGCCCAGATAAAACTCATTGACTTCCTTGTATGTAGGAGAGTCCTCTCTCGGATCGTACACGGCAAGCTTGATCATTCCTTGCACACACACAACGTTGTCTGTCTGTTTTTTATGCAAGTGCCACGCTTTGACGATCCCAGGATACGTCGTTGTCATGTATACCTGTCCGAACTTTACAAAAAGATTGTCATCAGCCCGCAGGATCTCCATGAGCCTGCCTCTTTGATCTGGAATCACTCTGAGTTGTTTGATCTTTACTCCATCAATCATCCCTTACTCCCATAAAATCGTTTCTTTGTGGATCATCGCCAAAATGAGTACCTGAGTTTATCGATTGTGTTATTAAGCATCAGAGGTGATGGATTGAGCGACATCGGAAGATTTAGCCTTCATCGAATCACCGCCGAGG
>JBATYS010000559.1:0-2240 GCA_049674205.1 Candidatus Aminicenantaceae bacterium | reverse complement strand
TATACTCTGAGTTTGAGTGTCTCCTAAATCGCCCAGGTAAGCCCCGTTCACATAAATCTGTAGATCTTCCCCATAGGCATTGGTTATTGTGATAGTGGATGGGGGGTCAACTGTCCAATAATAATCGAAGCCGTCCTTGATATCATATGTTTCCGAAGATATCAAGGTCTCAGTTCCCGCAATATGGGCTTCAAATGTGTGCGAGCCTTGTTCGATCCCTTCAATCGCTTCACTGGTTCCATTGTTTAGTGAAAATTGAAAAATTCCATCCATGGAAACATCCACTGAGACTCCACATTCATTGGTGACGGTGACGTTAGCTTCCACAACCTCATCTTCAGGGGTGGTGGTGTTATTGCAGCTCATAAAGAGTAGGAGAAAAATCCCCGTTACAGTGAGAATTGTCGCGTTATGTAATATTTTCAGCTTTATCAGTTTTGGCATTTAGGCCTCATTTTTTGGTGCTTCTATCCATTAGACTATTGCTCTTCTTCTTTTGAGATGAGCTTATTATCGAATTGAAAGAAAAAGTTTCTTCTTGGATTACACTCCTTCAGCTGTGGCTTTGGCGCGCTCATCCTGGGACATCTCGGCCAACTGCTCAACCTCCTTCATGTCCAGCCCTAATCCCTCAGCTACGCGGCGTCCGTATTCCGGATCAACTTTAAAGAATATTGCCGTTTGACGCAATTGGATACGCTTCTGTGCTCCCCCAAGATGGCCCACAATATTTCCGATGAGGTGGTCTCTGTCCTCGTCTGTCATCACCTTGTGATATAGAGTTCCGGCCTGTTGGAAGTCGTCGTTGGGATGAGGGTAAGGGGTTCGGGCAGCAAGCCCTGAAACCTCAAAGGGAGGCTCTGCTGTGGTTGGATCTGGTTCTGGGCCGCCGAAACTATTGGGCCAGTAATTCGGTCCGCCCCCACCATTAGCATCAATACGCATGAATCCATCTCTTTGATAGCTGTTTTCAGTCGCATTCTTGGATGCGTTCACGGGCAGGAGATGGTAGTTCGGCCCCAGACGGTGGATGTGTGTGTCATGATAGGAGAAAAGCCGAGCTTGGAGCATCTTGTCCTGCGATGTGGCAATCCCTGGCACAAGGTTTCCTGGACAGAAGGCCGCCTGCTCGACCTCAGCAAAATAATTGACAGGATTGCGGTCAAGTACCAGTTTGCCCACTTTAATGGGGGTGACTTCTGCATGTGGCCAGACCTTGGTGATGTCAAAGATATCCCAGTGATAATTTAATCCTTCCTCATATGACATAATCTGCATTTCAAGCGTCCAGGATGGGAAATCGCCCCGTTCGATGGCCTCAAACAAATCCTCGGTGGCATGATCAGGATTCTCGCCCGATAAACGTGTCGCTTCCTCTCGGGTCAGGTTTTTTATACCCTGGTCTGTCTTAAAATGGTACTGTACCCAGAAAGACTCACCCTGGTCGTTGTACCACTTAAAGGTGTGACTGCTGTAACCGTTCATTTGACGGTATGTTGCTGGAGTGCCCCGGTCTGAGAAGAGTACAGTAACCTGATGGATGGATTCTGGAGTCAGCGAGAGAAAGTCCCAAAACATATCCGGGTCCTTACAGTTGGTGGCTGGATGCCGCTTTTGCGTGTGGATAAAATCGGAGAACTTAAGGGGATCGCGGATGAAAAACACCGGTGTGTTGTTGCCAACAAAGTCGTAATTGCCCTCCTCTGTGTAAAACTTTACAGCGAATCCACGTGGGTCTCGTGCTGCATCGGCAGATCCCTTCTCGCCTCCTACCGTAGAAAAACGGGCAAAGACTTCGGTCTTCTTGCCCACTTCCGAAAAGAACTTCGCTTTGGTGTATTTGGACACATCAGCCGTGACTTCAAAATAGCCCCCTGCTCCCGCTCCTTTCGCGTGAACTACCCGTTCGGGGATACGCTCACGGTCAAAGTGGCCGAGCTTCTCCAAGAGGTGAACATCCTGCATCAAGACTGGCCCTCGTTTACCCGAGGTTAGGCTGTTCTGGTCATCGGCCACAGAAATGCCAAATGCCGTGGTTATGGTCTTTTTTTCTTTGGGCATCTAAACCCTCCTTATATAAAAGTTATTATTCCCATACTCAACTTAATAAGATGAGATTGACTCCGATTTGTCAAGATTTTTTTCTCTTATGAATAGAGGTATTTAATCGTGCCCAATTAGTCCAGAGAAGTCCAATCCAGCTCGTGGGTTTCCCGGCTGGCAATGATCTTTCGAAAGAC
>JBATYS010000558.1:0-3044 GCA_049674205.1 Candidatus Aminicenantaceae bacterium | reverse complement strand
AGCCCTGACCTCTCTTACAACATCAAATCGGAGTTGGGCGACATTCCTTATCAGACACTTTTTTCCATTTCTGAGTCTCCACTCAAATTCGGATTGATCTACGTGGGAACAGACGACGGCAATGTCCATGTCACCAAAGACAGCGGAAAGAACTGGCAGGAGATCATGAACGGCTTACCCTACAAAAAATGGGCGTCCAGAATCGTTGCCTCTGCCTTTGACCTGGGGACTGCTTACCTGACACAAAACGGAAAGCGGGACGACGATTTTGCGGCCTATGTCTGGAAATCTTCCGACTACGGAAAGACATGGCAGGATATTTCCAAGGGCATTCCCTTAGGGCCTGTCAATGTCATCCGAGAGGATCCCTCAGACAAAAATATCCTTTATGTGGGAACCGACATAGGTGTTTATATATCAAAAGATGCCGGAGCAACATGGGATGTGTTGGGAGGGAACCTGCCCTCAACGTTCGTTCACGACCTCATCATCCATCCCAGAGACAACATCATCGTGATCGCAACTCATGGCAGGGGCCTTTGGGCCATGGATGCCGAACCCATAAATAAAAAGGAGGAGAGGAGCCGCAACCGCATCCGAAGATAACCGTAAAGAGGGGCCAACACAGGACTATCGCCAAAGGGATCCTTCAGCGGTGATGCCTCCAATCCGAATCTTGATAGTAATGCTCAAGCTCTTTCCAGAATTCCTTCATATCACCCGTCATGACAACCATGTCCTGCTTTTTTCCTGAGATGTCGCGCACATAATCTGGAATGACGGTCTCCTCCCGGAGTCCGAGCTTGTGGCAGATAGCCCGGGCTGCCTTCTGAGGCCGCATGATCCTCACGATGACATTTTTTACGTTTTTCTGTGCTGCAAGATAATACAGCTCTCTCAGCATGATCGTGCCCAATCCTTTGTGTTGGAAGTTTTTGGCCGCGATCACTCTCAGCTCGCCCTGGTCTTTACGCCATTCCTCAGCGGACAATTCCAGATTTCCGTCCGCGATGATCTTATCGTCGTGAAGAGCCACAAGCCTGAAGAAATTTCCCAGTCTGGTCTGTTTGATCCTTTGCTCGACCACATCCCGTTTTGTGACATCCACCCGGAAGTATTTCTTGTCATTTTCAGGAAGTTCGCTGTAAAACTCCATCAGGCTATCCAAATCACTCAAAGTCAATTTCCTTATTGTGATCTCTGTTCCATCTTTTAAAATTTCTTTCTTTTTCATCTAGAAAGTCCTCCTTTCTCGATTTTTTGTCCAAAAATAACATGAAAAAATCAAGTTTCCCCAATCCTCCACTCAAACGTATGCTTCTACGAATTCGTGTGCTTATAATTATACTTTTATCATATTGCATTTCTCCCATGATGTACAGGGCATTCCTTCTCATGCGACTCTTAAAATTGCATCCATTTCAATCCTGAGCAAGGGCCTCCGAGAAACATTCCAAAATTCTAGAAAAATGGCTACTTTATTCTCATATAATTCTTTGTTATAATATAGAATTAATAGGGTATTGACTGTATTCTAATATTAGTACAATCAGAATATGTCACACCTAAATGAGATCTGTGTCATATAATCGAGGAGGGAATCGATGATAAACAAAAAATTACTCTTTGGCTTACTTTCCGCACTAGTCCTAGTGCTGATCGTTTTGATTCAGGCCCAAGAACAAGAGACTTATTTTGAGGCTCGGTTTGATGGCGCCTGGGAAGGGTCCATCCGCATCAAAACAGAAGCAGGCCTGCGAGAATTTCCCGCAATATTGAACCTGAATTCTTATAAAGAGAGCGGTACAGGATCAGCTCTATTACCCGACAACTTTGAACTTGCGCCCCAAGACCTCATTGTTTACTCTCTGACTAAATTCTCTGTAAAAGGAAGTAAGATCACCTTGAAAATTGATGTAACCACAGCACCGGACGAAGAGGGAGGAACCGAGACCTACACCCACACATTAACCCTCTCGCATAAAAAAACAAGCGGCATTCTCAAAGGAAACTTCAAATCCACAGATCCTCTGATCAAAGGCAAGCGACCCATGACACTCTTCCCCCAGGGACCTTCCAAAATCACCCAGAAAGTATGGGAAGGAACGATCACAATCGACAAGGTAAAGACGCCGGTGTTATTACAGCTCATGCAAAAAGACCCCCTAGAAGAAACCGAAACAGCACAGATCACAGGGGTCACAGGGTTCGGATTCTTGGGGGATGATTATGGAAAAATCACTAATGGCAGTTATGACGGAAAAACATTCACAGGGAATTTGAATCTGAAGAGCGAGTTGGTCCTGCTCGATCTGGATTTACAAAAAGGGCCGAGACTGAAGGGAAAATTCAACGGCATAACGTTCACCAAGAATGCGACCCTCAAACCCGCTGGCACAAACGGAAACTTAATCCAGTTGACCAAAGCCTCTCCTAACGTGCTGATCGTGAATGAATTTAACACTGTCACCATCATAGGGAAAAATTTTCATCCTGGAGTCATGGCTCATATGAACGATGCCGGCGTAATGGTGGATATGATCGAATATATGAGCAAAAGCAAGATCATGGCTTGCCTCAAGCCTTCGACAGACCTCAAGGGTGGTCAAGAGATCTCACTGAGGATGATCAACGTGAACGGTGAGTACATAGATTTGGACGCCGCATTCACTATTGATCTGACAGAAGAACCCACACCTATCAGTTTTTCTCAGGATATCCAGCCGGTTTTCAACCAGAACTGCGCACTTTCCGGATGTCATGCCAGTCCCTCACCCGCTCAAGGATTGAATTTGAGTCAAGGTCAATCCTACAACTCTCTTGTTAACACCCCCAGTAGTCAACGGCCTTCTGTGCTCCGTGTTGCACCGTTTGAACCCAATAACAGTTACTTGATTCACAAAATAAAAGGTGAAAATATCAATGGATTTAGGATGCCCCTCAACAGCTCACCACTAAGTGTCGAATTGATCGCTCTGTTTGAAAACTGGGTGAGACAGGGAGCTCTGAATAACTGATTAAGGAAAAGCTTTCGGTTGGAGCCG
>JBATYS010000557.1:0-3560 GCA_049674205.1 Candidatus Aminicenantaceae bacterium | reverse complement strand
GCCCATTACACCTCTTTTCCCGAAAACAAGCCTATTAGAAAATTGTTTGGAATAACGAAAAGACCGGGAATGATCGATCAAGATCGTTCGCCAATCTTCAGTATAGAGCACATTCTGCCGAGTTCTGTCTTCGTTGGCGATTAAACTGTCAAAAGCTCTTGCCAAATATTTCATTTTGTTCATAGGATCGAGTTTGGATCTGGGAAATTTTAGCTTTTTATTTACCAGCTCTAGGAGATTGCACTTATGCTCTACCCATAATTGGAGAGATCCTCTTCGGCCATTAAATCTTCTTTCGACTGTGGGTGGAACCATATTCAGTTCTAAGAGCTTATCTATCTCATAAGCAGCGATTTCATATTGCCATCCCTCAAGATAGCCCTCTTGTATGCCGCTCGGATTCTTCCAAACTCCATGCGCCTCTAAGTTTTCCTTTTTCAAGGTGAGCCTAAAAGGTCTTGTCACTCCATGCCCTACATCTTTGTATTCTACAATTTCAGCGGTCTTTAAAAACTCTTCCCACTTTGCTCTCTCAGCTAATTCGTTAGGGTTGAACTGAGCATTAATCTGAGTGTTTTGAGTTAAAAAAAGAAAGAGAAGACTCAGGAAAAAAACTTTTATTTTCATGATAAGATCTCCCTAGATGATATCTAACCCCCAGTTTCTAATGAATTTATTATATGGACTTGATTTCGAAAAATCAAACTTTGCCTTTAAGAGTTTCAAGAACAGAATGTATTGTCCCTCTTTTTTTCAATTTTCGTTCGTCTCTAGGCTGAAGGGATAAGGACATTCCACCAACATATTTTTGGATTTTGAGGATAAGATTTGTTATCCTTTGGGGGATGGTGAGGCAAGACATTCAGAACAAGATTTTGGTGAGATCCACACTCGCAGTGTCTGCCCCTACTTTTCTCAGCCGAATATTGGGCTATATCCGAGATATGCTCCAGGCCTTCTATCTGGGGACAAGCAGGAGCGCGGACGCCTTCACCATTGCCTATGTCATTCCCAACCTCTTGCGGCGTCTGACAGGAGAGGGGGCGATGACGGCGGCGTTTATCCCTATCTTTACCCAGATCAAAGAGAAAGAAAAACGAGAGGATCTCTGGCGGTTCGCCAATTCTTTTTTCTTTAACTTGACGTTGGTCATGGCCTTTTTGATGGTCGTCGGGATCCTGCTATCGCCGTTTCTGGTCAAGCTTATTGCGATCGGTTTCAAGAACTTTCAAGGGAAGTGGGAACTGACCATCGTCCTCACGCGTATTATGTTCCCTTATATCTTTCTGATTAGTCTCGCCGCATTGGCGATGGCTATCCTCAATTCTTACAGGAAATTCTTTGTTCCTGCTTTCACTCCTGTCCTTTTCAACCTTGCCATCATCACGATAGCCTTGCTTTTTGCAAAAAAAGCAGAAGAGCCCGCGTTAGTCTTTGCTGTGGGTGTTGTTGTCGGAGGAGTCCTCCAACTCGGGTTTCAGATCCCTTTTCTTTGGAAACAAGGAATGCGCTTCAAACCGTCCCTGGATTTTCATCACCCTTCCATCCGAAAGGTCGCGAGGTTGATGGTCCCTGGGATCTTTGGCGTTGGGATCTCACAGATAAACTTTGCGATCAGCCGAATGATCGCTTCGGTCCTAGAAGAGGGGAGTGTCTCCTCTTTGTACTATGCTTCCCGGGTTCAGGAACTGTCGCTTGGCCTGTTTTCTATCGCACTTGCCATCGCTCTCCTTCCAGCCTTTTCTGAACTTGCTGCCCATGAAGACACAGAAGGGATGAAGAGAACACTCACTTTTTCTCTTAAATTGATCTCTCTTGTGACCTTTCCTGCAGCCGCAGGCCTTCTCGTTTTGAACCGCCCCATCATCCAGGTCCTTTACCAGAGAGGTGTCTTTGATGAGCTTTCTACAGCTATGAGTTCATCCTGCTTGCTCTTTTTTTCCTTTGGATTACCCTTCATTTCAGGCGCGAAGATCCTTGCCCCTGCATTTTATTCCCTAAAGGACACCAAAACGCCGGTGATCGTGGCCTTTTTTGTGATGATAAGCTATATCGGCCTTTCTTTTATTCTAATGAAATCACTGCGTGTGGGTGGCATTGCGCTGGCACTGTCGCTGTCATCGGTATTAAATTTTGCTCTGCTATTTTTTCTTCTCCAAAAGAAGATCGGGCCCATAAAGAAGAAAGATACTGCTGTGACTGCTGGTAAATCTCTTTTCTTCGCTGCCGTTATGGCAGGTACTGTCCGGATGTTCGTGAACCACTTTAATTTCGAGCATCTTCCTTTTATCGAACAATTCGGGGTCCTGCTAGCCGCGATCGCGATCGGGATTCTTTTCTATGTTTTGCTCAATTTATTTTTCAATCATGAGGATCTTCGAATCCTCAAGAGTGTGTTTTCCAAAGAGAAGATCATAAAGGAATCCGACTAGCATGAAGGTTGTTTTGCAAAGAGTTAAAGAAGCCTCTGTTGTTGTGGGGAGTGATGTTGTCGGATGCATAAACCGTGGCCTCTGCCTTCTTGTGGGTGTCGAAAAAGGTGACGAGGAGGAGGATGCTCGATTTTTGGCAAAAAAAATTGTCGAATTGAGGATCTTTCCCGATGAAAACGGCAAGATGAATCTTTCCGTGGGAGACATCTCCGGGGGGATCTTGGCAATATCTCAGTTTACTCTTGCTGGGTCCGTGAAGAAGGGGCGCCGTCCCAGCTTTGACAAAGCCGAGCAACCCAAACGTGCCGAAGAGCTTTTTGGTGCTTTTGTGGATCGCTTGCGAGAGCATGGAATGCGTGTCGAAACTGGCATTTTTGCCGCCATGATGGATGTCTGTTTCGTGAACGATGGCCCCGTCACTTTTATCCTCGAATCCCGCAAATCCTCCACAAACCTCAAATCGTAAGACATACACCGCTAAATCCTTGTGAAACATGGATTCTTCATGAGTGTGAAAAATGCCGATTATGGGAGCTAGAAATTTTGTAAAGGAGAGCAGCGTCAGTTTTTATGAATATTCCATGTCAGGTGATACGAAGATTGGAGATCTTCCGAATGGAAGCTTCAGCACACGTTTGGACGAAACGATTATCGTCCTTCTCCAGACTCATGAGCAGAGAAAGCGCTTTTTTTCCCCCGATATCTCCCAGACATGCGGCGATGCCCCTGCGGACCTCGACGTTTGGGTCTGTGATCATGACCTCAATGTGGAAAAGAGCCTTTTCGTTTTTTATCAAAGCCAAAATTTTTAGGGCTGAGCTTTTGACATACCAATGGGGGTGATAGAGTCTTTGACAGACCCACTCCACATCCAAGCCCTCTCTTTTCCCTAATTCTTGGATGATCAGGTTGCGGATCTCTTCATTGGAGTCTAAGAGAGCTTCAAGCAGAACCTCACTCGCCCAAGGGTCTGTGTTCGAAAAGAGAGTTCTGATGATTTTTAACCGCTTGTGCTTTTCTTTAGCACCCTTGATCTTTCTAAGAGCTGATGCACGAAGCCTGTTGTCTTTTTTCGTAAGCTCTTTCGTAACTTTATCCTCTGTCTCCATCCCATTCACCCAACCTGAA
>JBATYS010000556.1:0-2298 GCA_049674205.1 Candidatus Aminicenantaceae bacterium | reverse complement strand
GACTCTACCGCCAAGCATACACAGGTCTCCCCTCCCAGTCTTGGATCCTGTTTGCCGTGTTGCTTGTCAATGCTTCAGGGATGATGGTGCTTTTTTTTCTCAGCCTCTATCTCACCCGAGAACGAGGATTCACAGTCACTCAGGCTGGACGGGCGCTCAGTGTTTTCGGGCTTGGATCCCTTTCCGGCACATATCTGGGCGGGTGGCTTTCTGACCGGATAGGTTCGACCAATGTCCAGAAGCTTAGCCTCTTTCTCTGTGGAGTTTTCTACATTTCTCTTGGCCAGCTCCAGTCACTGTGGGGTATCTACATTATGATTTTCATCCTGTCTATGGCGTCGGGCTTGATGTATCCAGCGAACGCGACGTCTATGGCTCGCCTTTGTCCACCTGAAATCACGACTAAAGGATTCGCTCTTAACAGGTTGGCTAACAACATCGGTGCAACGATCGGTCCCGCAGTGGGCGGCATGCTGGCCCTCCGAAATTATGTTCTTCTCTTCTGGGTCGATGGCCTCACGTGCCTGGCAGCATTTTTCGTGTTTATCCTGGTCTGGAAAAAACCTGAAGAGCACCTTCGAGTTGTATCTGGAGAGCAAACTCCCAGCGGACGTTCTCCATGGCGTGATGTTCCATTTCTCCTGTTACTTCCTATTATTGTCATCTGGGGCGCTATCTTTTTCCAGCTTATTGCAACTTTTCCTCTGTACATGCGAGAGATCTATGGTTTGGCTGAGAATCGTATCGCGCAGCTTATCATCATAAACACGTTGATGATCGTAGCCCTTGAAATGCTCCTCATCCATTGGATCGGCAAACGGCCCCTGACACGCTTCATTGCCATATCCTTTCTCTTGACTGGTTTGGGATTTGCCTTAATGCCACTCGGTCGCAGCTTTCCTTTTGCTGCACTGACTGTCGCAGTGTGGACGACTGGAGAGATGCTGAGTATGCCACTCTTGGGTTCACTGATCGCAGTTCGTGCAGGACCAGGAAGCCAGGGCCGGTACATGGGTTTATTTACGTTTTCTTTTTCTCTTTCGATGATTTTCGGACCCATGATCGGAACAGCAGTCTACGGCACGTATGGACCTGCAGTGCTCTGGTATGGCTGCGGGATTTTGGGGATTCTTCTGTTTGTTGCTTTCAGCTTTCTCAGCCGCTCATTGGAAGCGACCAACAGATAGAGCGAGCAGTGAAGGAATTTCTCAAAGAATTGGAAAATAAATAATTCTATAGAGGATTATGAGTTTTTCACTACACAGATCGGGAGAACTCTTTAAATAGAAGAGTGGTTTTAGTGTAACTCCTTGAGTTCTCTAGCCTGTTCCTTTCCCAAATTTTTTAATTTATTCAACAGGTCAGGACGGCTTTTCCAGGCATCCTTTGGCCCGAGATTGGACTCGGCTACAACCCGGACTTTGCCAAAATCTCCCCTGTCGTTCCATGTAAAATAATTGGCAAGTTGGGATGCTGTCTCAAAATACTCTTTCTTTTTATTGTCTTCGTAGGTGACGATCAGAATACCACGGTGTGGTCCTTTGAGTTTGTATGGATCATATGTTGTGAAGCGTAATCGGTCGAAAAACATTTTGAGCTGTCCAGAGACACCGTCATAATATATAGGTGATGCCAAAGCCCATATCTGCGCTCTCCGCAGGACAGGAAAGAGAGTGTTCAGGTCATCTTTGACTGAGCAGATCTTACCCTTTACACAACGGTCACATGCCTGGCAGCCGCGGAATATCATTCCATTCAAATAGATGAATTCTGTTTTAAAACCTTCGGAAGAGGCTCCATCTAAATAAGCTTTGAGCAAAGCCGATGAATTTCCTCTTTTACGCGGACTTCCTGCAATCCCCACAGCTAATAAATCGTTCGTTTCTTTCATGAAATTCCCTCGTTCGTTATATTATTCAAAGGATGAATTTTTGTATAGTTATTTTTCAACACATCTCTTTTTGGAAATAGAACTGCTTGACCCTATTATTTGCTTATGATAGTTTCGTCTTTAAAAGAAATGAGACTCAGGATCCCACGAAGCTTCAGACAGTTCAATATGGATATCTAATGCGCAAGTGGGCGATTTTCTTCGTGATATTGGTCATAGTCTATCTCGTATCCCACGCCAGCAAAAAAAAAGGCGTTCGTTCACCGTTCCGCAAACGTTTTAACGAAACCATTTCAATCGTTGTCTGGGTTCTGCTCGTTGCTTATGTTGTGTCTTTCCTCTACTGGCTTTACACTCAGTTTTTTCAATAGCACAAATTTTTGTGAGGCAGTTTCTAAAATTTCACC
>JBATYS010000555.1:0-3866 GCA_049674205.1 Candidatus Aminicenantaceae bacterium | reverse complement strand
GTGGGGGGGTCTTCGACGAATATGGGCTGTGAAGAGCTTCTGCTATTATCATTTGACTTGAGAGCGTCACGGAAATAAGGATACTTACTCACGGTCCCAGTTGTGACTTTTTGTGATTTATGGAAGCGGACATTCGGATGCTGCGGCCTCCATCAGCAGAAAAAAAGCCTGGCCTTCTGTAGCAGTTCCAGCGGATTCGAAATTTGGCGCTCCGCAAACATCTTGGACTAGGCCGTATTCATCCACTTTCTGGTGAGCTGCTCTGCGCATGCGGTCTGCATGTTTCCTGTATGAATCATCTAGCCATCGTCCCTGAATTCCCCGGTATATGGTGTAGGAGAGCATCTGGGCGAGATTTGTCTCGATGAATGTCTTGGGATTATCAACGACATCGTAAAAAAATCCATCCGTTCGCTGATACAAAAGGCATCCTTCGATAACCTCTCGGACATATGTCACCAGCTGTTTCTTTTCTGCTGCCATTTGTTGAGGCAGAGCTTTGATCACCCTCGCCATGCCTGCTGCGGCCCAACCATTTCCGACACCCCAAAAATCCTTCCTATAAAAGTCCTTCTTGTCATCATCCCAGATCTGGGAAAAGAGTTTTTTCTCCGGATTCCAGAGCAGTTTCCGGAATCCCTTTATCTGTTTTACGGCCTCGTGCGCCTGACCAGCAACAGCGAGAAAGGGTGGAGCCATATACATGGAATCGATCCAGACCTGTGGTTTGTGTGCGATGTGATAGAGTGTTCCATCTTTTGTCCTTGGAGCTCTGGTCAGCAAATACTCGAGCATTTTTTCGGCTCCGATCTGAAGCTTTGGTTCTCCTGTAACTTTGGCCGCGAAAAGGACTGCTTCCCCGTTTGCGGCGGGGTCGGTCACACCCTGATTAGAGCTGACAACGGCCAGCCTTCCGTCATCGAGCTGGCGAAGAACGGCATCCTTAGCCATCAGGATCACCCATTCGGTCTCACTCGACTCTAGCATGGCCTGGGCTGCCACACCTTGCTCCCATGCATACCGCTGCATAGACAGCATCGCTCGTTTTACTTTTTCGATTTTCTCACTCAAATCTGTCTTTTCTGCTTTTCGAGCGACATTGTGTTCTCGAACGAAAAGAGATGTTCCTGTTGCAGCGCTGTAAAGCGCTCCGTTTTTTAGAAATTTTCGCCTTTTCATTTTCACCCTCTAGTAATATTAAAAATTTATTCACCTCGCTTACAAATGAAATGAGCGGCAAACTGTTTCAGCTTCACTGGGCCGACCCCCGCTCACAATTTTTTAGCAGATGATCCACCCTGAGTAAAGTGTAATCCCTTTGTTTCAGATAATGGATCAAATCTGTCAGTCGGCCGTAAAATTTATCTTTTCTATCCGGATGAGTTCCGATATGCAGTAATAGAATGAAGCCATTCAGACCGAATGGAGCTGTGTTCTCATAATCGATTATACTCGAATAAATCAGGTCCGACGATTTGTAATTGGCCATCGCAGGAGTTGTGTAATCTGTAGTGGATAAGGTTCCTGGAGTGAAATTAATGAGAGTGAGCCCGAGCTCCTTTGTCCAATCAGTAATTGAGGCATTGTACCATTCGAAGGGTGGGACAAAGTAGATGGCCTTTTGTCTCTCGATCCCAAAACGAGCCATGGCCTCATAGTTATCCTGGAGATCTTTAACAAACTCTTGTTTTGTGATAAGCGTTTCTTTTCTATCTTCCCAGGAGCAGTAGAGGAGATGTTTGTCGGAATGAGGGCCCAGATAATGCCCGTCGGCAATCAATCCGAATATGAGGTTTGTGTTGGAGGGATTTCTGAGGAAGTCTCCCGTAAAGAAAAAGGATCCGGGAATTTGTTCTTCCTTTAAAACTTTTCTGATCATCTCTCCTCCATCAGAAAAATCACCGCCTGTGAAAATGAGCGAGACTCTTTTTTTATCTGAAGCACCACGTATGATCGCTCCAAGTTCACGGACACATTTTTGTGATGACCGGGAAACATTTACTCCTAAGTTAACTCTGGAATTAAGGTCAAGCGAGGGATTATATGGGGGATCGTTTTGGATTCGATAATTAGATCCGGTACACAGCCTCGAAGAATGAATGACTGGACAGAATAGGCTTTCCAGCACAATAAAACTGAGGATGAAAGCGATATGCCTCATAATATCCAGATCCTTTGAAAGTCTATGAGTTTTGCCCGGATAACTGGAGCAATTTCCTATAGTTCTTCTCTGGGTGCACTTAACTCTTTGAGCATTGCGACGATGTTTTTTATCCCACCGAAAAAAACGATGATAACGAGAAGGGAATAGCCAAAAAGTGTGAATAAAAGGACACCCTTCCACAAGAGAACCCAATTCATGGTGCGTCCTCCTGATGCGTAGCTTTACTTGCTTGAGGCGTGTTTTTATCTGGAAAAAGCAGTGAACCTGCGATCATTCCTACAAAAGCGACAACAAAGGTCATAAGACCGATAAATTTATCGCTCAGATAAAAGGGGACATTCTCGCCCTGAGTCCAAGGTCCGAGTCCGAGAATGGCCAGAAGTCCGGCGAAGAGGGCGATGGTGGCTCCAGTTTTACTGGCTTTTTTCCAGTACAATCCAGCTGCGACGACTGTAAAGGCGCCGGCAAGATAGATAGTTCCTGTCACCGCCATGTAATTCCAGAGGGAGACTGGGGCTTCAAACCAGAGTCCCCAGACGAGGAGGAACAACCCGATTGCGACGATAGATATACGTGTGATGAGGAGGCGTGCTTTATCGGAGAGCTGCTCCTTTTTTAGGGGAGCGATGATATCCTGGGTGATGACTGAACTCCAGCTCAGGAGATAACTGTCATGTGTAGACATGAAGGCGGCGAACATCCCTGCGGCGATCAGCCCCAAGAATCCTGAGGGCAACACCTTGGCAATAAATATGGGCATGCCAAACTGGCTGTTAAGAGCATCCGGACCCTGGAATGATGAGAGGAGTTTGGGTGACTGAGAGACAAATGCAAAGGCACAAATGCCCCAGAGCATGGGGATGACTCGTCGAGCGAGGTAGGACACCGAACCCCACGCAAAGAGTTGTTTGGCCACTTTTGGTGTTTTTGCAGAGAGAGCGCGCAGGGTCCCTGATTGCCACAATGCTCCGGCAGAGAAAGTCAGGACCACCATAAAGAGAACATAGATCATGCCAAAGCCAGATCCTTCTGCTACGGGATTGAACCAGGATGAGCTGTTGACTGTCTCCGGTGCTTTGAAGAGGTTGCTCCAACCGATCTCGCGGATTGAAAAATAGGATCCGATGATCATCCCGATAGAGAGGACCACAAACTGCAAGAAATCGTTCAAAACGACAGAGACCATACCCCCAAGGACTGTGTAGATAAGGACCATTATCAGCATGGCGGACATGAAGAGTTTGAGACCGGCGGGATTACTGTAACCCGTGACACCCATCATGAACCGGGCTCCCGCTTGGAGAAATAATCCCATGTTGAGAATACCGCCGAGAGCCAGTAGAATACCACCGATGATCCGTACGTTACGACTGAATCGCATCTCGTAGAATTCGGGTATTGTCATCACTCGCAATTCGCGCAATTTGTACACGATGAACCCTGTGATACCGATAGCGAAGATGCAGACTGTCTCGATGATCCCGATGTGGAAAGCAGAGAAGCCGTGTTTGAAACCCAACTCAGAGTTATACATGACTGTCACCAAGCCCAACTCTGTCCCGGTTAGAGTGGCGATTGCGATGAACAGGCGGAGAGAACGGCCCGCGACGATAAAGTCACTGAGCTGACGGACATATTTCCTGACGATAACGCCGATCACAACGGGGATGCAGATGTAGATCGAAACGATGATCCAATCTAC
>JBATYS010000554.1:0-2517 GCA_049674205.1 Candidatus Aminicenantaceae bacterium | reverse complement strand
GAGTTGTCGCGGGATCAGCGATTCTCTCCATATCATTATTCTCGATCTCGAGTAGGGGAGTCGAAATGAAGAGATAGAGGATTTCACCATACCGATCAGGGAGATCGGGTAGAGGCTCTCCTTTAGCCCTCTTTAGAGAATACTCATGGGCCAAACTGTTCAACTCTTCGAGGAAGGGAATAGGATCCAATCCTTTTTGTGCTCTTCGAGCATTGATCTGTTTTTCCAGCATCTCTCTGAATTCTTTCTCTGACTTGGCCTCCAGTGATGTCAAAAAATCCTGAGTGATATAATAACCCTTGTTCTTATTGTAAAAAACACCGATACCAATGGTATCGAATCGAGGATCCAGGATATTTTCGCGGTGCCCTTTGCTTCGCATGAATGAATCGTGGATGGCCTCAGGGAGAAAAGACTGGCTGAAGGCTATGTTTTCTCCTGTACCTTTGAAAAACAGGCCTGCCTCTTGAAGGCGTTGGGAATAGGCTTTTCCATCGCGGGAATTATGAGTCAATTCGAACTGGCTCGCCATATCCTGGCTGTGACTCCGGGCGATAGGTATCAAACTCTTTGAGATCTGCAAAAGGGGAATTCCCTGTTTCGCTCTTTCTCGATTGATCAGATCGCACAGTTCCTGTTCGATCTCGCTCGTCTCTAACCGATCGGTCGGCACTTGAAACCCATAGCTGGACTGGCAGAGCAGAGAAAAAAACATAAATAGGATTAAGAACGAGCGCATTTTCTTAGGCATCTAATTTTTTCTTTACTTTTTGACTTTTTATTCTACCATATAGCCATATTGAATCATAAACGGGAGGCGACTGTAATGACAAAGAGAAAACTTCTATCTGTTGTTTTTATTTTATTATGTATCTCATTTTTCTTATTTATCCATGCCCAGGAAAAATCTGAGGAGCTGACAGATGAGCAGAAGATGCTCCAGGTCCTGCACTCGATCTCCAGTCACACGCTCTTTGATTATGTGATAGAGCTGGCTTCGGACAAGTATGAGGGCCGGCTCACAGGGACAGATGGTTACAATGCCAGTGCCGATTGGGTGGCTGTACGTTTTGCGGACTGGGGGATCAAGCCTGCAGGAGATAACAATACCTATCTTCAAGCGTTTCCAAATCCGTATACACTGGTCTTTGAGGATTGTGAGGTTTCGCTCAATATTCCGGTCAAGGACTCGTTCATAAAGAAATATTACACCTATGAGGATGAGTTCATCCCCGGTGCGACCTCCGGTTCTGGTGAAGTCACATCTGAGGTCGTATATGTGGGATATGGCATCACGGCTCCTGAGCTCGGTTATGATGAATACAATGGCATGGATGTCAAAGGAAAGATCGTGCTCATGGAACGTGAAGCTCCGGTGTCTCCCTCCGATAGTCCCGAGTTATTCAAAAAATGGAGGCCCTATTCATTCCATCAGTACAAGCTCGAGAATGCGGTGACTCATGGGGCTAAGGGAATGCTTTATAACTATGGCCCGATCTCTAATCCCAACAATGCCTACGCTAAAGATTTTATATACTCACATGTGGGGGATGTGGCTGTTGCTGATGCCTTTTCTGGCACAGGGAAAGTGCATAAGGAAGTTGTGGAAAGGATCAAAAGTGAGCTGAAGCCCCAGTCGTTTTCAACAGGCAAGGTGTTTACAATCAGGAACACGACTGAGCACCACCCGGATGGCGTAGGCTCCAACGTGATCGGCATTCTCGAAGGTGCCGACCCAAAGCTCAAGAATGAGGTCATCATCGTTGGTGGTCATCTCGACCATCTGGGCCGGTGTTATGAGATCATGCCCGGCGCTAATGACAATGCCTCTGCGGTGGCTGTGATCCTGGGATTGGCTGAAGCCTTGAGCAAAAGCCCCATCCAGCCCAGGCGCTCCATTATGTTCAACTGTTTTGGGGCAGAAGAGCAGGCAGTTGCCGGTTCGAAATATTACCTCAAGCATCCTGTTGTCCCTCTCGAAAAGACGGTTGCATTACTCAACATGGATGGCGTGGGTTGCGGTGATACTATCAGCGCTCTTGCGGCAGAGAATTATCCCGAGTTTTGGGAATTCATAAAAAAAGCCAATGACAGGTACATCCACCGGGAGGTCATCACCCGGTATTTTGCTAACAATGCCCGCCCCAGGCTTGATGCAGCCCGATTTATGTGGGAAGGTGTTCCGACCATTTCTTTTTCAGTCGGGGGTGCTCCTTCGTTTTATCACATCACCAAGGATGATATCGACACCATCACTCCGGAGATTATGGAGGATATGACACAACTTTTGTTTGTGGCTGTTCTGGATATGGCCAACCAGGATACCCTCGATTTCAGAAATTAGGAGAAGAGGTCCATGCAATTCCAGAATCCCACACGAGTTATTTTCGGCTCTGGCTTGTTGTCAAAACTCGGACAGATCGTTCACGAAGAGCTCCAGGCAAAAAAACCCTTCCTCGTCACAGATAAAGGCGTTGAGGAGGCAGGTATTCCTGCAAGGGCTATTTCCCAACTCCC
>JBATYS010000553.1:0-6050 GCA_049674205.1 Candidatus Aminicenantaceae bacterium | reverse complement strand
CGGGGTATTTGGCTCGCTGATCCATGACCGCATCAGGTGTGTTTTTGAGAAAATCTGTACCTTTGAAAGATCGGCTGATCAATTTCCTGTTGATCTCTGTGCTGTATGCAATGAAATTCCCTCTAAGATCCCCTGTTTTATCCGTGTGCATATCGATGACCTTTGATTGTGTTCGACAGTCAAAGTCAAAATCTGCGAACGCAAATTTTTTTAATCGGGGGGAGTCCTTAGTCTTAAAGTGAACAGTCCTATCCGTCACATCATAGACAATACTCCACTGGGTCCACTCTTTATTGTCAACGCTTTCTAAGATAGAAAAGGCGTATTCGACGATCTCTTTGCCTTTTGATCTTTCATACAGAGAGAGCATGTCAGCCGCCCTCGCAAAACGGTCCAAGGAATTTCCGGAAAAGCCGATCTCCTTCTCGCCTCCGAATCCTTTGTGACTTTTTAAATACTCCATCGCGTCCTCATACGTGCTGTTCGTGAGTACCTTTACGGGTAATGTCTCAGCATTATGATAGGCCATTTTGCCATCCAAAAATTCGATCGGCGCAGCCTCACCGGTTTTATCAGAAACCAAAAAATGCAACGGTGCACTGCTCGTCGATATCCTGATAGATATATTGCTTGCGATCACTTCTTTGACACTCGATGCTGTATCCAATTGATACTGAACCCACTGCAGCTCATCCAGTGCCGGACGTGCATCCGGTGAGGGAAATTGTGTCTCTTCGAGCCACATCACTTCAACAACTAAACCGGCTTCGTTCATACCTCCCATGGGGTATTCCTTGCCGTATTGATTGAAGGTGATACTTCCGTATTTCGAGACCCACTGGACCGACTTAGCCGAAGGTTCTGAGGAATGGTCGGACCTCTTTATCTGATTCCTTTTATTGACCATCACATAACCATATCCGATGCCCCAGTCATAGTTCCGCCCAAAAACAAGATTTTTCCCGCTCTTGAGGACAAAAGTCGAACAGGCCTCAAGTGACGGACCGGAATGGATGACTGACAAAAATAGGAATATTATCAGGAAATGTATGCCGAGTTTTTTCATTTGGCACTCTCTCCTCTAATATTACTTTGCCCCAGATAAAATTTCAATTTTTTCCGATTTTTAAGTAAACTTAGAACATATCGAAAGAAACACATGTAGAAGAATGAGTAACAATTGCTGACCCTTCCCGAGCGTTTTTGGGGTGTGACCAAAGGATTATCACAATAATCGTGCTTGTGGGAAATTGCCGAGGAATGGACCTATTTTAACTTGCTGAGTTACTATGAACAGCTCGGCTTTACTCTGACTCCCCCCTCTCCCCCTAATCAAGCTGAGAAAGAGTAATAAGTTTTAAACTCTTTGAATTTTTTGTCAACCTTTTGGGATTCTTGTGCGTCTTTATATATATGTTCGATTATTCAAGACAAATAGGGCGCTATAAATCTGTCATGCCCATCCAAGAACGAAAAAAGGAGGCCCCATGAAACTCCTCTCCAGTCATGATGAGATGCTTTTGCTTGCCATCCTGAGCCTTGGGGATAATGCCTATGGTCTCACCATAAGAAGGGAAGTCAGTAGGGCAACGGGGAAAGATTGGTCGATCGGTGCCATCTACGATCCTCTCTATCGTCTCGAAGAAAAAGGATATGTGGAATCCTCGCTTACAGAGCCAACAGCAGAGCGCGGGGGCCGGAGCAAACGAATATTTTGCATCACTTCACGAGGTAAAAAGGCTCTGAGGGAGCAGAAAGCCGTGAGAGACAAATTGTGGCGGAAAATACCAGAAACAACTTTGAATAAATCTTGAAACTGTCATGAAAAAGCGGATAAACAAACCACCGAAAATTGCCCAATTTCTCCTCACAAAACTTTTAAATGAGTACTCAGAGGTGCCTCTTCTTGGGGATCTCGAGGAAGAATATCGCAGTATTGTCGCATGTTCCGGAAAAAAACACGCACGATCTTGGTATTGGCGGCAGATCATAAAATCACTTCCCAATATTTTTAACAATACTTTCTATTGGAGCGCAGCAATGTTTAAAAATTATGTAAAAATCGCCTTTCGTAATCTTCAAAGACATAAGATGTATTCCTCGCTGAACATCATCGGGCTTGCAGTTGGGATCACATGTTCGCTTCTTATTACGCTGTGGGTTCTGGATGAACTCTCATATGACAAGTTCCATACGCATGCGGACCGACTTTACCGGGTGGAATTCGACCAGAACTACTCCGGCCAGTTGTACCACGTCAACGTCTCGCCTCATCCCATGGCGCCCGCACTCGTGGAGGAGATCCCCGAGGTTGAAAATGCCACGCGAGTCAATCCTATGGAGGAACTCCTTGTGAAGCATGCCGAGAAGACCTTTTTCGAGGATTCTGTCATGGCTGTCGACCCCTCGTTCCTGGAAATGTTCAGCTATCCTTTGATCCAAGGAGATGTACGGACAGCCCTTGCCGATCCCTATTCTATTATTTTGACCGAAGACCGGGCCAAGTCGTATTTTGGACACGGCGAGGCCATCGGGAAAACACTCAACATCAATAACAGTTTGGATTTTACGGTGATGGGTGTAATGAAAAACATCCCGAGAACAGGTTATTTGCAGTTTGATGCGCTAGTGCCTTATGAGCTGCTGAGAACGTTGGGAAGGGATCTTGAGCAATGGAACAATAATACGACTTTGACATTTGCCCTTTTGAGAAAAAACACAGAGACAGCCTCTGTCGCCCCAAAGATCCATGCCCTTGTGACCAAGCATGATTCAGGAGAGGACCAAACATATTCTCTTCGTCCACTCACGCAAATTCATCTCTATTCGTACTTCGGATTCGGCGGTAAGAGAGGAAACGCGCAATATGTCGCTCTCTTTTCTGCAATTGCGGTTTTTGTGCTCCTTATAGCCTGCATCAATTTTATGAACCTCTCCACAGCCCGATCGGCAAAACGCGCCCGAGAGGTCGGAATGAGAAAAGTCGTGGGGGCTGTGAAGAGACAGATCATCACGCAGTTTTATGGCGAATCCTGCATTTTTAGCTTTTTATCCTTGATCTTGGCCCTTGTATGCGTCAATCTTGCTCTTCCGGCTTTCAACGCCTTGACCGGGAAAGATATATCTTTTGCCACTCTAGCCGGTGGCTATACGTCTCTGGCTGTGCTGGGGATCCTTGTGGCAACGGGATTCGTTGCTGGAAGTTATCCTGCCCTTTTTCTTTCATCCTTCCATCCTGTGAGAGTGCTGAAAGGGACATTAAGTTCGGGTTCTTCAAGCGCAATCTTCAGGAAGATCCTGGTGGTTGTCCAGTTCAGCCTCTCCATTTCACTGATCATCGGAACGGGGATCGTCTACAACCAGCTCAACTACATGAAAGGAAAAACTCTTGGATTCGAAACAGACCACCTACTAGCTATCCAAATGCGGGGAAGTGTCAAAGACTCCTACGGTGCCTTAAAGAAAGAATTGCGCAAACAATCAGGTATTGTCGCTGTGAGCGCTTCGAGTAGCAAGCCCTCTGGTATTTACAGCAATGCTGGAGGAGCCGACTGGGAGGGGAAAGACCCAGAACGGGATGTCTCAGTCCACTTTACTTCTGTCGATTATGATTTTTTTGAGGCGGCAGATATGGAAATGGTCGGAGGCCGGAGTTATAGCTTGGATTTTCCTTCAGATTCAGAGTCGGCATATGTTGTGAATGAAGAACTCCAAAGGTTTATGGGTGTCGATTCCGCTGTGGGGAAACAATTTACTTTTGGAGAGAGAACGAGCACGATCATTGGGGTTGTGAAAGACTTTCATTTTTTATCCCTGAGGAAAAAAATCGAACCTCTTATTCTATTGCTGCGACCCGAATACATCCGCCACCTCTTGATTCGGATCCAGCCCGAGAATGTCGCTGCCACCCTGGAGGATATCGAAAGGACATGGAACCGTGTTGTTCCCGGTTTCCCCTTTGATTACGAATTCATCAATGAGGACTTTGAGCTCATGTATCGGACAGAACAGCGCATGGGCAGCGTGCTCAAATATTTTTCTTTTCTGGCTGTATTTGTCGCATGTCTTGGCCTTTTCGGTCTGGCTTCTTATGCTGCTGAGCAGAGAACCCGTGAGATCGGCATACGGAAGGTTCTTGGAGCCTCAATACCCAGAATTGCATATCTGCTTTGCAGGGAGTTCGCTATACTCGTGTTGTTTGCGAATCTTATTGCATGGCCAATCGTCTATCTAACGATGCGCAACTGGCTGTCGGGTTTCGCATACCGAACAACAATCGGATGGGAGATCTTCTTTTTATCAGGTGTGCTGGCTCTGGTCATTTCACTGTTTACAGTTAGTTATCAGGCCCTCAGAGCTGCATTATCCAATCCGGCGCGAGCTTTAAAATACGAATAGAAATTTAGTCCTCCACTATCAGATAAATTATGGATTTGCCTTCCCGACTGTAATTTTTTCCGATTTTTGAGTAAACTGAGGATAGCAAAAATGAAAGAGGAAAAAATGAGCAAAAAATATCTGATTGTGGGTGTGATGTTGGTTCTTTTTGTGATACTCCTCACAGCGCAGGATATTCATAAATCGGCTGGAAAAGGGGATCTTGTAAAGATCAAAGAATTTTTAGAGAAAAATCCTGAATTGCTGAATGCCAAGGATGTACAAGGTAGCACGCCTTTGCTGACTGCTGCATACAGTGGTCAAAAAGAAATCGTGGGATTTCTGATAACAAAAGGTGCGGATATCAACACCTCAAACACATACAAGTACACAGCGGTGCACTACTCAATTTTACGCAGGCACATAGAGGTAACTGAGATGTTGATTGAAGCCGGGGCTGATCTGAACATTCCGAATGTTTGGGGGTATACACCCCTTCATACTTGTGCGGGGAGGCATTTCCTCAAAGAGGCAGAGTTTTTGATAAAGAACAAAGCCGGTGTTAATGCAAAAAATGACATTGGCGAAACACCTCTTTTTGCGGCGGTCAAATCAGGACACAAAGAGATGATTTCGCTCCTCATTAAAAATGGAGCGGATGTCAATGCCAGAGACAATGTGGGACGGACTCCTGTGTTTGCAACAGCCGAGGGGAACTCATCTGGAATTCTAGAATTATTGGTAAACCAAGGAGCAAAGATAGATATCACGGACAAATTCGGAATGACACCGCTTCATCGGGCTGCAATAGCAGGATACCATAATATCGCTCAGATCCTTGTCCGTTTGGGGGCGGATGTCAATGCCAGAGATGCGGAGGGAAAAACGCCGTTTTTTTATGCAGCCACATACGGACACAACTCGCTTACGGAAAGGCTGATTTCTATGGGCGCACAACCGGATGTGTTTGTTGGGGACCGGGGCTATTATTTCTTTTCCGAACTGGATCTCAAAGTGAATGAAGCGGTCATCTGGTATCTGGGACACAGCGGGTGGGCGGTGAAGACAATGAATCATCTCCTCATCTTCGATTATTATAAAAAAACAGACCGCCCGGATGACCCAAGGCTTATCAATGGACGGATAAATCCCACGGAGATATATGATCAGAATGTCTATGTGTTCGCCTCCCATCAGCATGCGGACCATTTTGACAAAACCATACTGGAATGGGAGCATGCGGTTCCATATATCAGGTATATCTTCGGATGGAAGGCCCTGGACAATCCCAATTATATCTATATGGGTTCCAAAAAAAAGCTTGAGCTCGATGGAATAAAGATCGAATGTTTTCACTCACCAGAGGCCGGGGAGATCGAGGGCAATTTTCTAGTCAAGGTAGACGGAGTCGTCATCTATCATTCCGGGGATTACAGCAGGGGCCATGATGTCTTCAAAAAAGATATGCAAGCTTTGGCGGATGCAGCCAAAGATATCGATCTTTTTTTCATGCTGGCGGGAAACGCCATGGATAATGAGGAAGCTCTTTATGCTCTGCAAACTGTCAAGCCCAAGTACATGTTTCCCATGCATGCGGGAGGGAATGAGCATGTGTACAAGGAATTTGCGGATTTTGTGAAGGGCAAGAAAATTGAGACAGAGATCATCTGTGC
>JBATYS010000552.1:0-1734 GCA_049674205.1 Candidatus Aminicenantaceae bacterium | reverse complement strand
CCTCCTCAATGCGACACACAACAAAACGAATTTGACGATCATCATCCTTGATAATCACTGGACTTCCATGACAGGGATGCAGCCTAACGTAGGCACAGAAGCTCACTCATCTGAAAAAAACAAACATTTGATAAAGCCAGAGGAGATCGTCAGAGCTGCTGGCATCAAGAATATACAGAGAGTCAATCCTTATCAGATAAAAAAAATAATCCCCATTCTGATGGAAGCTCTCTCTTCCCCTGAGATTTCGATCGTCATTGCAGATGCGGAATGTGCGATTCAGAAAAAAAGAGGTGGAAAGGGAGGAGGCTTTTTAAAGGTTAAACCGGAAAAGTGCGTGGGTCTTGATACCTGTGAGCACCCCTGTTTGAAGGTTACCGGATGTCCTGCCATCGAGCGTGGGGAAGATGGGAAGGCGTTTATCAATCCAGACTCTTGCAATGCATGCGGCCTCTGTCATCACGCTTGTTATCATGGAGCCATCTAAGAGGAGTATATAAAATGAGGAGATTATTTCATGAAACAGTATAACCTTGCTTTTTCTGGTCTGGGTGGTCAAGGAGTCATGACAGTCTCTCAGGTTCTCGCGGCAGCTGCTGCTCACGAAAATGTGCAAGTATTGGTGTTCGAAGGAACTGGAATCTCCCAGAGAGGTGGGGGTGTTTTTAGTTTTGTAAGATTTGGGGAGTCATACAGTCCGAAGATCCCTATCGGAGGTGCGGATGCTCTTATCAGCCTAGAGATTTCTGAAATTATAAGGATCATAAAATATTTAAAGCCGCAGGGGCAAATCTGGACAAATTCAGGAACAATCCACGGTTATTATACAAAACTTCGCCCTGAGCTCTATCCAATGGAAGATAAAATCAAGGAGATGACACGACTTAAGACCGATCATCTCTACATGATTCCAGCCCGTCGACTGGCTCAAGAGGCGGGATCAGCACAAGCAGTCAACATGACAATGCTGGGGGCCTTCTCTTCCGAAAATTCGATTCTCAATATGGATTCCATCACTCGAGCGATCGAAGAATCCTCCAAGAAATTTGCTGAAGTAAACTTAAAGGCCTTCTGGAACGGATACAATTTTGCCAAAAACGAGGGAATACCTGAATGAGCAATCAGAGGCTTGATTCTTTCTTTACACCCAAAGCAGTCGCATTTGCCGGATCGATTAAGCCCGGTAAGATCGGGCATGAAATAATCAAGAGTATGAAAGAAGGGGGATATCAGGGCGGAATCTACCCAATAAATCCTGCGGATGGAGAGGTCATGGGATACAAGGTCTACACCTCTGTGCTAGAGCTTCCCGAAGATGCCGATCTTGTTGTTATTTCCCTCCCCCATCATGCTATTCTAGAGACAATTGCACAATGTGGGAGAAAAGGAATTCAAGCAGCTGTAGTTATTTCCTCAGGATTCTCTGAAGTGGGAAATTATGAAGCAGAAAAGAATCTTGTTGAAGAGGCGCGCAAATGGGGAATTCGAATCGTTGGTCCAAACTGTGCGGGATTGATGAATCCCTGGTACAATCATTTTCCGAGTATAGAGGTTCGCGCCCTTCCAGGGTACACGGCATTTGTTACCCAGAGTGGAGCTCTTGGGGGGGCTACTCTTGCTATGGCTGAGGAACTAGGATTTGGATTCAGCAAATTCATATCATATGGAAACCGATGTGATGTGGGGGACATTGAATTGCTTTCTTATTTAGCTGACGATCCACAAACCAGAGTT
>JBATYS010000551.1:0-6300 GCA_049674205.1 Candidatus Aminicenantaceae bacterium | reverse complement strand
TTGCGCTCTTTTCGGCCCTCGTTGCTGTTGTTTATTCGAAGTATTCTAAGAAAGTCAGGCTCAACCGGCTCATCCAGATCACACTCTTTGTCGCTATCGCTATCCTCTTAGTTTTCTGGTTTTTACTCAATTCCGGGTACGAAAGTGCCTGGTTCCTCTACGCCTTTTTCATTTGGGTTGCAATATTTGGGGTTATCACCGGCACCCAATTCTGGCTTCTGGCCAATGAAATTTACAATGCCCGGGAGGCAAAACGTCTATTCGGCCTGATCGGCGCCGGAGCCATATCCGGGGGGATTTTTGGCGGATATCTTACGAGCTACCTGGCTCCGCGGCTCAGCACAGAAAACATGATTTTTTTCTGCATCGGATTCCTGATGCTCGGTCAAGTTTTCGTCTGGTCGATCCGGAAAAAAACAAAACACATGGCTTACAGTCAAAAAACCACCCGGCAGAAACAGATGTCTCAAGCCCGGGCTCAAGAAAATCCCGTCAAATTGATCTTAAGCTCGCGGCATCTGGCTTATCTCGCCGGAATCATAGGGGTGGGCGTGATCGTGGCTAACCTCGCCGATTACCAGTTCATGACCATCGCATCCCAGGCTAAACCAGAAGCGGATAGCATGACAGCTTTCTTTGGATTATGGTTGTCCAACCTGAACATTCTATCGTTGATCATACAACTGTTCTTCACCGGAAAAATCATCAAACATCTCGGTGTGACCGCCTCTCTGCTTTTTCTTCCCTTTGCTCTTATGATAGGAGCCGTGGCGGTTTTTATAAACCCGGTTCTTTGGTCGGTAATACTGATCAAGATGGGAGACGGGGGGTTCAAACATTCCATCAACAAAGCTGGCACTGAATTACTGGCTATCCCCATCCCCACAGAGATCAAAAACAGAGCCAAGTCTTTTATCGATGTCTTCATCATGAACGCAGCCAAAGGTTTGGGGGGTGTTCTCTTGATCACCCTGATCATCGGTTTGGGACTTCCTGTTCAATATGTCAGCCTGATCATTATGGCCCTGATCGTCGTGTGGGCGTTCCTGATCTTTCGAATGAAAGATGAGTATGTGAATTCTTTCCGGATGGCGATCGAGAAACGATCGATCAATCTCGAAGATCAACCGTTGAACCTGAATGATGCCGCCGTTTTTAAAAGTTTCATTAAAGTGTTGGACGGCAAGAACGAGCGTCAGGTTCTGTATGTGTTGGATATGCTGGAAGATGTCAAGAACAAGGAGCTTTTGCCTTACCTCGAAAAACTCATCAAATTCCCTTCCAACGAGGTCAAATCTTCGGTTCTGAAAATGGCACTCGAATATGAAGACCTCGACCTGTCGAGCGAAGCGCAAGATCTGGTGTACAGTAATGACCTAACCGTCCAGGTTCAGGCTATACGATACATCTGCAAAGCCTCAGACGATTCGGCAGAGACTTTAAGAGAATTTCTTAAACAGGATACACACAGGATCCAACTGGCCGCAACTATATCCGCTGCCCTGGAGTGGAAGGAGAACAAAGATTTTAGACGCGATATCGACCTGAAAGAGCTTTTCAAAAAAATGCTGGATGAGCTCCAGAAAAAAGCTGCAACCGACAATGAGAGACGTTTCATAAAGATCAACACAGCTAAAGCTATCGGGCAGGCCAAGAATCCAGATCTCTATCCCTTCCTTCACGACTTCGTCAACGACGAATCTACGGATGTGAAAATAGCCGCTATCACAAGCATAGGCAGAGTTTCGGACAAAGAATTTATCCCTGTGTTGATCACACACCTCAACACCAAACATCTCCGTAAACACGTTCGAGAGGCACTGGTTGTCTTTAACGAGGACATCATCACAAAATTAGCAGAAATCCTTGAAAATCCCGATGAGGATAGAGGCAGAAGAATGGCCATCCCGAAGGTGATGGCTTTGATCGGCTCGCAAAAATCGGTCAACACCCTGATGCGTTACCTGAATATCATGGATCTCCTTTTGCGTTACGAGACCATAAAGGCCCTCAATAAACTCAGAGTAAAATTCCCCACTTTGAAATTCGATCCACATGTCATCCAGTCGAGAGTCCTCGATGAGATAGCACTCTATAAAAGTACGCTCCGCGCATTACTCAAGCAGAGCGAACTGCTCTTGACCGCTCAACAAAAAAACGGCAAAAAAACTCTCTCAGACCAAGATAAAAAGGCGAGACTCCTCCTTGTATTCGCACTCGAAGAGAAACTGGACAAAAACCTTGAGAGGATCTTCCGCCTTTTGGGAATGAAATACTCGCCCAAGGATATGATCGACGCTTACCTGGGACTCATGAGCCAGACGGCGAAGCTTAAAGCGATCTCTATTGAATTCCTGGATAATATCCTCGAGACACAGCTAAAGAGGATCCTCATCCCGATCGTTGAGGCAGGCCGTCCGGAACTGATGTTAGAGGGCAAATCTCGGCAGGCAAAGAGAGTAAAAACCGATGAGCCAGAATCCATCCAATCCCTGTTGTTGAGCCATGACAATTGGCTCAAGGCATGTACGATCTATCTCATTGCGACCTTGAACTACAAAGAGTTTTTCGACTCCATCCAAGAGCTCTTCCATTCGGGCGATCCCATCGTCGTTGAGACAGCACAACTGTGTTTGCTTCGCTTGAGTTCTCAGAAGCATCCCCAAAACCGTGATGAATGACGTTCCGAGTGCTCCAATTGGTGATTTCGAAAACACTCTCAGTTTCCCCAGCGAGGAAACTTCGCTCGGACGTAGGGGCTTCCCTCACATCTCCCCAAGGGAGATGTGCCATGCCTGTCCAGCCCTTCTCACGGTTTTCTCCACCACACAATTGGAACACTCAATAACGTAATGTGACTTCATGCCACCACGGTTTCAGGGCTGCTTACAAGTTCTCAGATGGATTTGACGACAGAAGGAAAAGTGTGATAATTTCAAAGGAACTATAAAGTGCGTTATTTACAATGCTGACAACAATCGAAAAAGTCCTCATACTTCAAGATGTGGATATCTTCGAACACACATCTACTGAAGACCTATCCCACATCGCCGCCATCGCCGAAGAGATCGAGTACCGCGCCGATGATATCATTTTTAAGGAAGATGAGATCTCAGATTCGATGTATGTGGTGGTCGATGGCAAAGTGAGGTTGATCCGTGGGGAAAAAGAAGTAATGGTGGCCGGGAAAATGGAGGCATTCGGGACTTGGGCTCTGTTCGACGATGAGCCGCGTGTGGCAACAGCTACGGCACTCGAAACGTCTCAACTTCTCCGCATCGATAAAGAAGAATTCATCGACCTTTTGGCCGATCATGTGGCTATCACCCAGAGCATTCTGAAGACTATGGCCAAAAGACTACGCAGGCTCATTACACGCATTTACAAGTAAAAATCTGTACAACACAGGGATTCCTGAGGAGGGAAAATGGAAAGCTCGGAACAACAGCCAACCATCGTGATCGTGGACGATGAAGATATGGTTTTGACAAGCCTCAGCTCTTTTTTAAATCTGGAAACAGAATATGATGTCAAGACATTTGTTTCTGTTAATAAAGCGCTGGGATACATCAAAACGGGAAGAGTGGATCTGGTCGTTTCCGACTACCTCATGCCCGAGATGGACGGCATCTCCTTTTTGGCCAAAGTCCGTGAAATCAAACCTGAAGTGCCGCGGATCATCCTTACGGGCTATGCGGATAAGGAGAATGCCATCAAAGCCATCAACCATGTGGGGCTTTTCCAATACATCGAAAAACCGTGGGACAATGACGATCTGCTCATCATACTGCGCAATGGCTTGGAGAAACAGAAGCTTATGACCCGGCTGAATGAAAAGATCAAAGAGATCAACAACGCCTATGCAGAGCTCCAGGATCTACAGAATGAGATCATAAAGACATTTGTTTGATCAAGATATTCCCAGGATGTCTTGACAGAAAAACTCCTATGCTTGAATTCGTAGACCTTAAAAAAACAATCAATAAATCAGAGTACAAACCTGCCTCCACAAAACTCGAACAGAAACTGGGAGCACTGCAGCGAGATTTGAAAAATCACAAGATCCCCATCCTTTTTCTCTTTGAGGGGTGGGACGCCGCCGGAAAAGGGACTCTCATCAATAGGCTTACACTCGCCTTCGATCCACGAGGCTTTAAAGTTTACCCTATTCTTCCTCCCAATGAAGAAGAACGCATGAGGCCCTTCTTGTGGCGTTTTTGGAGAAAGCTCCCAGAAAGAGGAGAGATGGCCATTTTTGACCGGAGTTGGAGCGGCCGCCTCATCGAAGACAGAGTGGAAAAAACTATTAAAGGCAAAATCCTGCTCAATGCTTATAAAGAGATCAATTCTTTCGAAAGGCAATTGTCAAACGATGGGTATCTGATCTTGAAGTTTTTTCTCCACATAAGCAAAAAAGAGCAGAAAAGACGTTTCAAAGACTTTGCCGACAACCCTGCCACACAATGGAGAGTCACAGAAAGAGACTGGGAACATCACGAACAGTACGAGAAATACATCGAGTATTATGAGGAGATGTTGACAAAAACGGACACGGACTTCGCTCCCTGGAATATCGTGGGAGCGCATGATAGGCGCTTCGCGACACTCCAGATCTTTACGACAGCCGTAGAATCCATCCAGAAAAGAATCGAAAACGTTTCCCAAAAAAAAGACGCCAAAACAGCAAAAAAAACCTCTCCTCCAACCCTGCCGAAACTCCAGGAATCCATTCTCGACCGCGTGGACTTATCGCTTTCGCTGAGCCGGGAGCAGTATGAAAAGGACCTCAAAAAATACCAGGAGCGAATGCGGGAAATGGAGCACGAGGTTTACAAAAAACGGATTCCCGTTGTGATCGTTTACGAAGGATGGGATGCTTCCGGAAAAGGAGGGAACATCAAGCGTTTGGTCCAGAGGATGGATCCCAGAGGTTATGAAGTCATTCCGATAGGCGCACCCACAGAAAGCGAGCTGAAGCAACACTATCTATGGCGGTTTAGAAAACACTTTCCAAAAGCGGGACACATCGTCATCTTTGACAGGTCCTGGTATGGGAGAGTCATGGTGGAGCGGGTAGAAGGCTACTGTACTGAGGAGGAATGGAAGAGGGCCTATTCAGAGATCAACGAGATGGAAGAGCACTGGGCCAATTTTGGGGCCGTGATCGTCAAATTCTGGGTCCACATCAGCAAGGAAGAACAGTTGGAGCGGTATGAATCCAGGAAATCTCTAGCTTACAAAAAATGGAAGATCACGGAGGAAGACTGGCGAAACAGGGAAAAATGGAGTCTTTACAAGGATGCCGTGGACGAGATGCTTTTCAGGACGAGCACACGCTATGCCCCATGGACGGTTATCGAAGGCAACTCAAAATTGTATGCCCGGATAAAAGCGTTAAAAACAGTGATACAATCCGTTGAAAAACATCTGTGATGGAATAGGCTAGATTAATCCTCAGCCTTTCTTTCCTGGCTTATTCACGAGTCGAGGCCAACCCACCCCACCCATTCACAAAGGTGGAGGCAGTAGCTCACGAAGCTGTAGTGAACTACCGCGAGTGGGCTACAACGAAGGCTTTGTAGTGAGATCGGCTCGCCCAAAGGGTAAAAAATGTCGATTATGAATAAAAGACTCATAGAAAACAGCGTCCTTAAAATGAATGATTGAAAAAATAATGAAAACGTTTAATTTTTTTTTGAATATAGTATCGACATTTTTTATGAATAAGCCAGGCTATTTCATAACGGCCAGGAAATCCATCCAGCTCTGCTCGAATTCTGCCATCTGCCTTACCTTGTCGTCTGAAAGACTTTTCTTATATTTGATATAGGAGTTCCGGTCAAAAAAGGACTTTCCTGCATAGCTGAGCAGAAATCCGTCCAAAAACAAAAGTGACATGTCATCATCATGCCAGCGGCCGAGCGCTTGGTGGACTTTCCTCAGAGCTTCGTTCAATTGTGTCCATATGTTCTTTGGAGGGAAACATGTCTGCAGCACTTCCAGGGTATATCGCGTTTCCTTGGATAAGATCCTGATGGCGTGGTAATCGTCCTCGACAAAGTTCTCCTTCTCTTTGAACTTGATCAACTCTTCGATCTGTGTCTTGAACCGCTCCTCAGATTTATACTGGATGTATTCGGTAGAAATAAAGGAGAGGACGTTTTGGATCAAAGTCCAGTTTGACTGGAAAACTTTGAGATCGATTTTTTTTTTGGCAAAATCGGCAAATCGTTTTCTCTCTTCCGTCTCCTTCTGCTTGAGAAAATTGTAATACTCGCTCATCTCAAGATCCAATTCAGT
>JBATYS010000550.1:0-1686 GCA_049674205.1 Candidatus Aminicenantaceae bacterium | reverse complement strand
GGAAAGAATTAAAAAACAATGAAGAAAATTGCAATCATCAACCAAAAGGGTGGATCAGGAAAAACTACAACAGCCTGTAATTGCGAAAGGAGGCGAGTGGAGCCCGGAGATCCCAGGCTCCCTTAATTGAATAGATAGGACGCCATGAAAACAGAGGGCGAGTTAATGCCTCAATAGAGAGACGAATGAAGGAGGGAGAAATATGTTAAAGATCGATCTGCATCCGGATTATCCTCCGGAGGAAGGGTGCTATCTCAGGGGTAATGATTACTCTCCAGTCGCAGTTGTTGTTATTTTAAACACGAGGCGGGAGGAAACACCGCCTGAGTTAGAAGCTCTAGTGAGATGCGGAGTAGAAAACGGAGCCGCATTAGCGGGAACATTACAGACAGAGAATATTGGGATTGAAAAGATTGTTTGCAACATTGTGGCAAACCCCAATATCCGCTATATCGTTATATGCGGTCCTGAATCAGCAGGACATCTTACAGGTGAAGCTCTGAAAGCTTTAGTAGAAAATGGCTTAGATGAAAGAAAGAAAATAAAGGGAAGTAAATCACCCACACCATATCTTTATAACATTCCTGAAGAGCATATAGAAAGATTCAGGCGCCAAATTAGCGTCATCGATTTGCTCTTTGAAGGCAGGCTTGAGGTAATCCGAGAAGCTGTACAGTCATGTTACCAAGAGGAACCAACTAAATTTAAAAGTTACACCTTATATGACCCGGGAGCTTATGAGGGTGAGCCACTTGTTGGAAAAATAACTTGGAAGGTTACTAATCCTGCCTATGAACCCAAAGATGATGAGGAACGAAAGCAGGTTCAAAAAATGAGGGATTTGATGGAGAGCATACGGAAAAGAACTGAAGAAAGAAAAAGGAGGAAATAAGATAAAGGGGGCAGATATTTTTGATGTTTATGGTATCTGCCCTCTAATTTTTATTCAATTTGATAATGAAAACTAATAATTAATCTGCACTCAATTCAAAGGCTTTAATTTCTTTTGTATAAAAATGTGCATCTATGATGCTTCTGTCGGAACATAAGCTCCATATGTGTACATCTGTTTTGGTTCAGCAGAGTTTGGACAACTCATGATTCTCCATACGCTCTGGAAGGATGCTAACCCTGGGATAGCTGAAGTGAAGGATGCGAGGGAAGGCTGGCTGGGTTGATAGATGAATAGGCATGCTAGGGCAAATTGTGTATAATTTAAAAGAGATCTTGCTGATGAAAGAAAGGCGAAAATCAAGACGAACGAAAGAGGGAAATAGGGTTGAGATTAAGCCTGTGTCAGAAGATAAAGGACATCCAGGGAAAAATAATGGTTTTTCCATTACAGATGATATCTCATTATACGGAATAAAGGTTATGACTGAACCATTTTTCCCTGTCGATTCCCTATTAAAAATTGATCTTTCTTTGGCAAAGACAAAAAAGATTGTCACAATGACAGGAAAAGTGAGATGGATTAAAAGCCTTGGGAATAATCTGAATGAACTAGGTATAGAAATGGTTGATACTACCAAGGATAATATTAAGATCCTTTTTGAGCATTTAATAACAACGAAAGTGAGCTTTATTGAAGATTCCTCTCCCTCTAGAAGGACCTTGACTCGGGTATTATTGAAGTAAAGGATATTAGAGAGAAGCCGACTGGGTAAAAGGGCCAATGACAAATAC
>JBATYS010000549.1:0-20231 GCA_049674205.1 Candidatus Aminicenantaceae bacterium | reverse complement strand
TCAGAGCGATGCGGCTCGGTAGATGGCCGAGAAGCCTCGCCTTATTTGTCGGCAGCGCTGCTTTTTTCTACTTGTACAGAGAAGTTCTGTTTGCCACTGATATCACCTGGGTAGTCCTTCAATCTCTTTTGGCATTTCTCCTGACATGGGCGATTTCCACGGCAAATTATATCATCAACGAAATCGTGGACGCCCCCTATGATGTCCACCACCCCACAAAGCGAAATCGTCCCTTGGTCATGGGAGAGATTAAGAAAATCCCCTTTTTGTTCATGGCGGTTGTGATATCGGCGACGAGTTTATACCTGGCATACCTCCAATCCTGTCCGCCCTTTTTCTATTCTTTGTTGGCGCTTCTTGTCGCGGGATTTATATACAACATCAAACCCATCAGGACAAAGGACATCCCGTTTCTCGATTCCATATCCGAATCCGCCAACAATCCAATCCGTTTTCTGATCGGATGGTTCGCTTTCGCGTCTCCGGAAATCTGGCCACCTCTCTCCATTCTGCTGTGCTGGTGGGCCTTCGGCAACTTCCTGATGATCGCCAAAAGGCTCTCGGAATTCCGTCTTTTAAAAGAGCGTGCAGGAGATTACAGAAATTCTCTCCGGAGATACTCTGAAGGGGCTCTGATGTTCGGGATGGCAGCGAGTGCTGTGATCTTTTTCCTCGCTTATATCTATTTTGCCTTGACGTTCAAGCTCGAGACTTTGCTTCTCTTTTCGCCCTTCGTTTTTTTCTATTTTTTCCTGTTCTTCCGAAAAACGATGAGAGAGGATGAAGTCATGGAAGAACCGGAACGGCTCTTTATGCATCTTAAATTTGCGCTTTATACCCTTTTCTTGATCGCGATCTTTTTCCTGTCCTCGTTCCTGGACAAACCTCTTCACTAGACTTTTTTCCGGAAAAAGTTGTTTCTATCTTTTTTTTTTGATAAATTGTAACCATACAGGGATACTCAATGGATCTAATAGAGGTAACACTAAAACTTGTGCTGGCCGTGGCTCTCGGCGGACTGATCGGATTCGAGAGAGAGACAAGCCAGAAGCCTGCGGGACTCAGGACTAACATCCTGATCTGTGTCGGCTCGGCAATGATGATGATCCTTGCACAACTCCTATTCGGAGGGATGGAGGGCAATTCTAACGAAGTCGCTCGGATCGCTGCAGCCGTCATCACTGGAGTAGGTTTCATAGGTGCAGGGACTATCATTCAAGCAAAAGGAAGTGTTATGGGCCTGACATCTGCAGCCACGATCTGGACCGTGGCTGGTTTGGGTCTTGTGATCGGCGCCGGTTATTACGTGATCGCCATTATCTTTTCCGGTATGGTCATCCTGACTCTCTTATTCTTCAGGCGCATTGAGGGTCACCCGAGAGAAAGACTGCTTTACCGCTATCAGCTAAAAACCAGAGCTGCAAGGGAGGTTCTCCTTAACATAAAGAAGCTGGCTCTCCACGAAGGAATCAAATTCAAGGAAATCACTCACAGGAAGGAAGGGGCTGAATCCATCATCTCCTTCTCTTTCCCTGCATCGGAAGAAAAGGAGGAAAAGTTTAATCAGTGCCTGCTGAGCATGGATGGGATCCAAGAAATTAAGATTGACTGATATTAAGCTCCTCATTGCCACGACCAATCAGGGAAAAGCCGAAGAGATCAGATCGTTATTAAAGGGGCTTCCCCTCGTTGTGGCTTCCCTCCTCGAGCTAAACTCAAGGGACATTTATGGAGAAGATGATTCTTCCTTTCTCGTGAATGCCAGGGGGAAAAGCCTCTTCTACGGACAAAAATGGGAAGGTTTGACTCTAGGTGAAGATTCAGGCCTGGAGATCGATTTTCTCCATGGTGCTCCTGGAGTCCGATCAGCTCGGTTTTCAGACCCTGGAGCGACAGACGAGAAAAATATCACAAAGGTTCTCAAATTGATGGAAGAAGTGCCAGAGGAAAAGAGAAAAGCCCGGTTTGTCTCTTGTTTGGTCTTATCCCAAGGCGGAATAATCCTCGCAGAGATTACAGGAGAGGTAAGAGGCGTTATCACATCCGTAAAAAAAGGCCAATCGGGCTTTGGTTATGATCCCATATTCTATTATCCCCCGCTGAACAGGACCTTTGCAGAACTTTCACCAGAGGAGAAGAACGCGGTCAGTCACCGCGGCCAGACCTTAAAACAATTGAAGGTCTTTCTCCAAAAACACTTCCACTGGACGAACACTTAGGGAGAGAGAAGGGGCAGTGCCCCTCTCTCATTTTGTTTTGGACTCGACTTCGATCTTATCCTTTATCAGCTTGAACGTCTTTTCCCCGACTCCCTGAACTTTCATGAGCTCTTCGATTTTTTTGAACTGACCATGCTCTTCCCGGTAGTCGATAATGCGTTGGGCTACCTTCTCGCCGATCCGTGGGAGTGTCTGGAGCTCATCCAAATTCGCCGTGTTGATATTGACCTTTTTTTCTGTCGTTTTCGTTTGAGCGTGGAGTGGGGATAAAAAACTGAACACAAACACCACGATCAAAACCAAACCGATTTTCATTCTTCTGCTCTTCATGTTTGTCATGAGAACCTCCTTTCACTTAACCATATAGCAAGATGGAGGCCAACTGGGGTGATTTCTATCCTCTTTATTATCTGTTAGTTAAGAGAGGGGAGAATATCGAATCGTCAACGACTGTTTACAAACACACTCATTTTATGCCCACCTATGTTTCCATTTTCGCCGGGATCAGATATCGTTAGCTTTGATAATTTTCAAAAGAGAGCAACTTTAATATCTTCCTTGTCAAATCCTACTCATCCTAAGAACAGAGTTAGTCTTTGGTGAGTAAAAAATAGCGGAAGGTATTTATGTCTGAATCCAAAGGTCTAAGAGCGGGGATGGCTTTTTTTGTAGACATCGATGAGTTGTTTCAAGTCAAGATGTGTGTACTTTTGAGTCGTGGCCAAGCTCTCATGTCCCAAGAGCTCCTGGATAACCCTGAGGTCAGCTCCTCGGCTTAAAAGATGGGAGGCGAATGAATGGCGGAGAGAATGGGGGCTGATCTTCCTCCGCATTGCAGAAAAATGGATATATTTGTCCACCACTCTTTCCACAGAACGTGAGGTTAATCTCGCTCCACGGTAGTTCAAAAAGAGCGCACTCTTATCGATCTCTCCCTTGTGGATTTGGCTCCTCGCCCGGATATAGAACGCTAAGCTCTCCTCCGCAGTCTTGCCAAAAGGAACAATCCTTTCTTTCTTCCCTTTCCCTCTCACACGGATGAGCCGTTCTTCAAAATTCATATCCTCCAGGTTTATCCCGACGAGTTCACTCACGCGCAGCCCTGTCGCATAGAGAAGTTCGAGTATGGATTTATCGCGGAGATCGAGAGGCTTGTCCGTTTTGGGGAGATCCAGGAATTGCTTCATGTCCTCCTCCGACAGGAACGAGGGTACGGGTTTTTCCTGTTTGGGCGTGGCCACAACTTTAGCCGGATTATCCTCTAACCATCTTTTTCTTATGCAGAACTGGAAAAATGAGCGGATCGCAGCAAGCTTACGCGCTACGGTCGATTTCTTATCCCTCTTCTCGAAGAGCGTGGCTAAAAATCCGCGCAGCACGACATTATCTGTCCTCTTCAGACTGACATTCCTCTCTTTAAGGTAAACGGCGAGCTGCTTCAGGTCTCTTTCATAGCTTGTGATGGTGTGGGGCGAAGCATTCCTCTCATGCTTCAAATAATCAAGAAACGCCTCTAATTCCCTCTTCATTTCTTATGAATAATCCCGTCATTTAGTGTTTTGGTCTTCCCAAATCTTCCTGGGTTCCACCGTCTGCTTGAAGGAACATTTCTCATCACTGCAGTACAGATAAGGCTGTCCATTGATAAGGTTTTTACGGAGAACAAACGGGCGCGAACAATCCGGACAGGGCTGGACGACAGGCTCATCCCATGTCGCATATTTACATTTGGGGTAACTGCTGCATCCATAGAAGATCTTTCCCTTTTTTGTTTTTTTCCCGACTAGTGTCCCGCCGCAATCCTCAGGGCAAGCAATACCTGTATCTTTGGTATCCTTTTTCACATACTTGCACTTGGGATAGTTCGAACAGGCTACAAAGGCTCCATACTTCCCATGCCTCATAACGAGCTTCGAACCACACTCTGGACAATCCTCATCGAGAGGCTTGGCTTCCTTGCGGACCAAGCTCTTCTTGTACTGGCAATCGGGATACCCCGAACATGCCTTGAACCGGCCGAACCGGCCTTCTTTGATCACCAGTTGCTTACCGCACTCGGGGCAGGCATCCTCTAGAGGGATCCCGCCTTTGGCCTTGATCCCCTCAGCCTTCATCGCTTCATCCAGATCTTTTTCCAGGAGGACATTGTAAGACTTGAGATAGCTCAACCCATCGAGTTCCCCTTCGCTGATTCGGTCGAGCTGGTCCTCCAACCGTGCGGTGAACTTAAACTCCATGAGATCGGGGAAATTGGTGACCAAATAATCAGACAGATAAAGGCCTACTTCGGTCGGAATGAACTTTCCTTTCTCCTTGATGACGTAGTCCCGCCCCTGGATTGTGGCGATGATCGGGGCGTATGTGCTCGGACGGCCAATTCCCCGCGCCTCCAATTCCTTGACTAAACTCCCTTCCGTGTAACGGGGAGGGGCCTGGGTGAAATTCTGCTTTGTCTCAAGTTCCAAAAGTTTCAGTTCTTCTCCTGATTGGGCCCTGGGCAGAACATTCTCCTCCTTTTTTGGCTTCGGATAAAGAACCATGTACCCATCGAACTTAATGACTTCACCCTTGGCCTTAAATCGGAACTTTCCCGCCCTGATATCGAATTCTGTCTCATCGATCACTGCAGAGCTCATCCGCGAGGCAAGAAAGCGATTCCAGATCATAGAATAGAGCTTAAATTCATCGTCTTTGAGATAGGGCTTCACCAGTTCGGGAGCACAATCAAAAGAAGTGGGACGGATGGCCTCATGGGCATCCTGAGCCTTTTTTTTATTCTTGTAAATTCTATCTTTTGAAGGCAGGTATTCTTTAGAATAGTTCGATACAATATAATCCCGCGATAGCCGGAGTGCATCATCAGAGACTCGGACTGAATCTGTCCTCATGTAGGTGATCAGCCCAACTAAACCCTTATCCCCGATCTCCAGGCCCTCATAAAGCTTTTGTACCACGAACATGGTTTTTTTGACCGGAAAATGCAGGAGACGAAAACTGTCTTGTTGGAGCGTGCTTGTGATGTATGGAGGAGGGGGAGCCTTTTTTTTCTCTCTGAATTCGACATTGTGCAGTACAAACGGAAGCTTCTTAATCTCTGTTGCGATCGCCTCGGCGCCCTGTCCATCCTTGATTTTGACCTTCTTGTCGTCGATCTTCACCAGATTTGCAAGGAAGGAAGGAGGATTTACCGCTTCCAAATGGGCTGAGATCGTCCAGAACTCTTCGGAGACAAAGTCCTTGATCTCTTTCTCTCTCTCACAGATCAACCGCAAAACGATGGACTGGACCCTTCCTGCACTGAGGCCTCTTCCGATCTTCTTCCACAGAAGGGGGCTTATGCGATATCCGACCAGACGATCGAGGATCCGTCGTGTCTGCTGCGCTTTGATCTTGTCCTGATCGAGCTCTCCCACATTCTTGAAGGCCTCTTTAATCCCTTTTTCTGTGATCTCATGGAGCAGGACCCGATAGATACTTTCACTCGCGTCTTTCAGGAGAACAGAAAGATGCCAGCAGATCGCTTCTCCCTCTCTGTCTGGATCCGCAGCAAGATAGACCTCCTCTGACTTCTCGGCCATTTTCCGCAACTTTGAAACCAGTTCCTCCCTCTCGGGGATGATCCTGTAATCAGCCTCAAAATCATGTTCAATGTCCACACCCAGTTTTGACTTGGGGAGGTCCCGCACGTGTCCCATAGAAGCACTGACCAGAAAATCGGGGCCAAGATAACGGTTCACTGTTTTCGCTTTAGCGGGTGATTCCACAATAACCAATCGTTTTGCCATCATATCTTCCTTTGAAAATTTTTCCCCGGGCTCTGACTGATGTATCCTTTGAGCTCCAGTTGAAGAGAAAGGAACAGGATCTCAGAGACAGAGAACTCTGTTTTTTCGACAAGCTCGTCGATCGGAGTGAGCTCATCGGTCTTTAACAATGCCAGCAATTTTTCCTCATTAGGGTTCACAGGAGGAAGAACTTTTATCGTCTTCTCCTCCGTCTGAGCGAGAAGTTGATCTTTGAGCGGCGGAGGCAATTCTTCAGCCACATCTTCCCATCTCTCCACAAGTTTGGCTCCTGTTTTCACCAACCAATTGGTCCCCCGGCTGAGCTCTGAAGTTGTGTTTCCAGGAACGGCCATCACTTCTCTATTTTGCTCCAGAGCTAACCGAGCTGTGATGAGGGAGCCACTTCGTTTAGTCGCTTCAATCACCACCACGGCCAGCGATAATCCACTGATGATTCTATTCCTCAATGGAAAGTGATACCCCAAAGGAGAAGACTTTAAAGGAAATTCCGTGATCACAGCACCTGTCTCTATGATTCTATCAAAAAGCTTCCGGTTCTCTCCGGGATATATCACGTCCAATCCAGAACCCATCACAGCCACGGTCTTTCCGCCCTGGAGGGCACCCCAATGGGCTACAGAGTCTATCCCCCGAGCCAACCCACTCACAACGATCACCCCGCGGGAAGCCAGGTCGTAAGCGAGTTTCTCGGCTACAGCTCTCCCGTAGGGAGTTGGCTTTCGAGCGCCTACGATGGAAACAGAAAGCTCGTCCAGCACATCGACCTTCCCTGCACAATAGAGGACGCACGGAGGGTCGAAACTTTCTCGCAAATACGAAGGATAATTCCGATCCTCGAGTGTGAGTATAGCATATTTTTTCCTCGTGAGCTTTTCAATGTCGTTTTCCGCCTGATGGAGTGTCTTGGGAGAGACTAACGCAATGGCTGTCTCTTCGTCAAGCCCTAAAGCCTCGAGGTCTGTGACCGATGCTTCAAAGAGGTCCCGAATATTGGGAAAGCGGTTGAGGATTTTTTTGATCGCTTTGAGATTCTCACTCAGAACAATGTTAAGAGCGACCCAATACTTGAGATTGTCTTCCAACTTATCTTTTGCAGTGTGAAGGGGGGATCACAAAGATCGGTGTGTGACTGTAGGAAATGACCTTTTCTGTTGTGCTTCCCAAGAAGAATCTCTCAAGCTTGCTTTGGCCACACGTGGAAATGACGAGCAGATCCATCTTGTGCGTGTCGGCATAATCAACGATACCCACCGGCGCATCTATGGCACGGATGACGTCTTCGTTGATCTTGATGTCTTCTTTCTCCCGGCGCCTGCGCTGCTTCAGTTTTTTCAGCACAGAATCTAACATCTCATCAAGAACACGGGGGGGAAACTCATAGTCATGAAGTTCCAGGATATGAAGGAGAGTGATGTCAGCGTCGAATCCCTTGGCAAGCTCCCATGCATAGTCCCTCTCGACCTCCTCTTGTTCAGAGAAATCTGTGGGGACTAGGATCTTTTTGAACCGGGGTTTCCCGCTCTTCTTTTTCGTTATGAGGATGGGTATCGGGGAATGCCGCAGGACCTGATTGGCTACATTCCCGATAAAAAGTCGCTCGATCGCTGAGAGCCCTTTCCTGCCGATCACGATAAGGTCCGCCTTTTGGTCCTCTGCTGTCTCAACAATGACTTTTGCTGCGTTGCCGTCTTTAATGAGGTATTCAAATGTCACGCCCTTCGCCTTCTGGAAGGATTCGAATTTTTCCACAGCCACATTCATCATGTGCTCCGTCCTCTTTTTCAACTCATCGATAACGATGATTGCCGACTGGTAATGTTCTGTCGAAAATCCGGGCAGGACATGGAGTCCTGTGATCTCAGCGCCAAACGTCTTGGCAAAAATATCGGCATACATAAAGGCCTCATGTGCCTCATCGGAAAAATCAGTCGCCCAAAGGATTTTATTCACAAAATCAGTCATGTGTCTCTCCTTTCCTGTTTGGTATTCCTCGGAACGCTATTTTAGCAAGAAAAAACAGGGGAGGCTACTTTTTTACAAAAAAAGTCGTCCCTCCCTTTTTCTGTCCGCTGTGCTGAGTGCCAGGCAGTCTGTTGTCCTGCTTTTTTTAAACATCAGGCCAGTCTTTATTTCTGCCCATAAATTTGTCTGTCATTTTTTGATCCATAAGCGATCCGACCGCAATCTACAAGACTTTTTAGTGGTCTTTATAAAAAACGAATAGAACGCTCTTAATTTCTCACTATTTCAATCTGAATTATTCATAAAATCTGCTGCCAAAATTATTCTCTAAAATCATTTAATATCCCATTGGCAGCATCTTTTACCCTACAGGTGAACCGATCTCACAGCATCGGCTTCGTTGTAGCCCACGTCAGGCGGTAGTTCACTACAGCTCCATGAGCCACTTCCTCCACCTTATTGTAAGGGTGGGGCGGGTTGGCCTCGGTCCGTGAATAATCCATCTTTCTCTTAAATTATTCATAAAAGTTGCCGACAACTCTATCCAAAAACACTTATTATTATATTGTCGGCATCTTTTCCCCTACGAGCGAGGGGTGAACAACTCCAGATTATCGGTTTAAAAGAATGGAGCTGGAAGTGTAGAAAACACCGGCCACGGCTCCCGTCATCAGGCAGGCCAGGGTTGCCGCCAACAGAGCACGGAAACCCAGACGAGAAAGGTCCTTCATCCTCTGGGGCGCCAAGGCTCCGATTCCCCCCACAAATATCGCGAGCGATGCCACATGGGCAAACCCACAGAGGGCATAGGAAGCGATGATCGCGGAACGGGGATGCTGGAGCGTGCCTTGGGCTAAAAGTTGAGAGAGGTCCTTGTAGGAGGCCACTTCTGTGGCCACGGTGCGCTCCCCGATAATCTTGGCGATCTCAAAGGCATCCGCAGGCGGAATTCCCAGGGCCAGGGTGAAGGGATAAGCGATATAACCCAGAAGGGATTTAAAAGACCAGTCCATACTCCAGCCGAACCAACCATTGAGATACCCGCCAAACCAGCCCAAAATCACATCCAGGAGGGCGAGAAGGCCCAGGAAGGCGATCAAGAGAGCGACAATGCCAAATAGATATTTTAAGCCCGTGTTAGCCCCGTCAATGATCGCCAAGATCAGATTATCCTCTCTTTCGTAATGGGGCTTGATGTCCAGACCCAGTGTTTTGGGTTTTTCTGTCTCGGGGAAGAGGAGTTTCGCCATGACCACTGCTGCTGGGGCCGACAGGACAGAGGCCGAAACAAGATGTCCCGCGATCATGGGCATTTGATCCTGGAGAAAAAACACATATATCGCCAGCACAGTGGATGCGATGGTTCCCATACCCGCAGCTAAAATCGTCGTCAGCTCGGACTTTGTCATGTCTTTCAGATGTGGTTTAACAACCAGGGCAGATTCCACTCCGACAAATATATTGCTCGACGCACAGAGAGATTCCGCCCCGCTGATGCGCATCAGCTTTGTGAAGACACGTGCAAAACCCCTGATAACGAGGGGCATGATCTTCAAATAATAGAGCGCAGAAACCAGAGCCGCAAAGAATATCACTGTGGGAAGGCCTTGAAAAGCCAGGAAATACCCCAGGGATGTCTCTCCATCGGCGTTTGTCACTCCCGGGGGCAAGGCTAACCGCCCGAACACGAACTTAGTCCCTTCTGTGGCGCTGTCGAGGATCGTGACAACGATGTCATTCACAAAGAGAAAAAATTTGGTGCCGATAGGCAGCACAAATATGAAGAACGCGAAGATAAGCTGCAAGCTTATACCCCAGATAATAATGCGCCAGTTGACGACTTTCCGGTTATTCGAGCAGAGCCATGCGAACCCCGCGATGACAAAAATCCCCACAAAACTGACTAGATTATATAGTTCCATCCTCTCTACGACTCACCCTCATCATACACGTTTTTACTCAATTTTTTAACCTGAATTATTCATAAAAAATGTCGATACTTTGTTAAACAAAAACAATATCAAATATTTATATTCCAGTAAATCATCTTGACATTTTCGTTTTCAATGTTCCTTCTATTCATAATCGACATTTTTTACCCTTTGGGCGCCGACCCAACCTACCCGCTGATCTCACACCATCGGCTTCGTTGTAGCCCTGGTTAGGTTGGGTCGGTTCGCGGTAGTTCACTACAGCTTCATGGGCCACTTCCTCGCCGCTGCGACCTTGATGTTAGGGTGGGGTGGGTTGGATCGTGAATACTCCAGATTAAGAAAAAACAGAAAGCATTGGCGGAGGATTTGAGCGACATTTGCTCAATCGTGTTCGATGGTGATGAGTTTGTTTCGGGACTTGTAACCCCGGATGATCTTCACTCTTGAGACGGGAACGCCCAAAAACCTGGCGATCCGCTTACACACCTCTTGATTCGCTTCTCCCTTTGATGGTGCGGAAGTCACATGTATTTTATAAGTATTCTCATCAATCTTTGTGATCTCCTGCTTTCGCGACCTTGGATGGACTTTGACACTCAAACTTTTCGTCTTTTTTGTTTCCATATTTGAAACTGCTTTTATATCCAGTGAGGCAGTTTGTGCGTTGTGAAACTCAGAATGTGTATGTGTGTTGTGTGTACTGCATGAGGATTTGTCTCGCATAGAGCGAGAGAGAGCTCACGAGAAAATTATCGATAAAAACGAGGATCAAGAAAACGATCATCGGGCTGATGTCAAACCCACCCATTTTATATGGGGGGACATACTTGCGTATGGGTTTGAGCACGGGCTCGGTCAGGCGATACAGGATCACTGTGACTTGATAAAGGGAGGGGATCCGGATCCAGGAAAGGATCACACGAAACAGGATGATAAACATATAGATCCTCAGGATAACATGGAGAGTGTTCGCTGCGGCCAGCAGAAAATTCGCAAATAAAATCATTTTATTTCACGAGTACTATATGAGTACTAATGGATTCCTATTTGACCTGGATTGTTCACTAATCGACATTTTTTATGACCATTCCAGGTTAGTTGAGGATCGTCCTATATTTATCGAAAAGCTCTTTAAGCTGTTCTTTGGAAACACTGTACGCCACAAGATAGAGCGATAGGGTCGATCTCATCGGATCATTGGACTGCAACCGGACGAATTCTCGGACCAGGCCTTTCTTCTCTCGCGCGGGAATTCTGACCTCCACTTGTTCGGTTTTCCCTGCTGCGACCTTTAGCGGAGGAGAGAGCTTCTTTCCCTGGATGAAAAACTCGGCATCTTTATGAAAAGGAGTGACGGTGAGCTCTAATTCCCCTTTGTTACTTATGTTAAACTCTGTACTCAATTCCTCTCCCTCGAGAACCAATCCCAGATCCGTAGTATACGAATCGAGCTCGATCTTAGGGCTTGGAGGCACTTCGATCGATGCGGAGATCATCAATTGTTTCACAGACTCTGATGGATCGTTCGACTCCACATAGATGAATTTGTTCTGTTCTCCATAATAGCCCTGTGTATTGAACTTGGCCTGGATCTCTCCTTTTTCTCCGGGATTGAGTTCCTTTTTGCTGAGGATAGCCGCCGCGCACCCGCATGATGTCCGAACCCGACTGATCACAAGAGGTTCATCCCCGACATTCTCGAAACGGAACGTATGTGTCAGGACTTCGCCCTGTTTTTTATTCCCGAAATCCCACTTCAATTCCTTGAATTGGATCTTAGGTCCTTTAGCCGCAAAACAAAGATTCCCGGACAACACAAAAACCAAAACCATAGCACTGATCAGCACTAACATAGCTGCTATGTGTATTCGCCGCATTTTTATCTCCTTCAGAGTTTTATCTATATTAACACTTTTTTAAAAACCTTAGCAACCCTATCGTCCATCTCGCCTTCCTGGCCTGCCAAACGATAGAATGCCCGGACCCAATAACGAGTCAACTGATTTAGTCGCGCTAACCACCGAAAAAATAACCCCCGGGCAGACCGCACCGAAACGCACAAACAGAGAATCGTACACACGCAGCAACTCAACTCTCAGTTATAAAAAAGAGGAAAAGAAGGAAGAAACCTTACTCAGAGTAAAAATCCCTTTATATAAACTTTCGGAAACGGTACAATTACCATGACGGGCATCATGGGTTTGGCAAACTTGAAAAATTCATCAGAATGGAACGATGGGGAGGCGAACAAATTGAACAATCGCGACATCATAAGAATCGTTTTTGTCCTCAGCTTCATGTGTGTTCTATTCTTTCTCTGTGGCTCAGGTTCATGGGCACAGGAACCTCGGACCCAGCTTAAAGTTGTTTCGGAAATCGCCAATATCAGACAAAATCCTGATATCGGGAGTGCTATCATCCAGCAGCTGCCTCAAGGGACTGTCCTCGAAGCCACCCAAAAACAGGGAGAATGGTATGTCATACAACTGAAGCTGGATGAGGAAAAGATCTTATCAGGATTTGTGCATGAAAGTCTGGTCACTGTTATCGGAGGGCCGGCTCCCGAAGAGGTGAAAATCGCAGAGCCTGTTAGAAAGGAGCCCGTTAAGGAGGAACCTGTTGAAGTCGAAGAGGTGGAGGAAGTGCGCCCAGTAAAAATCCAACCTCAGGTCCAAGAATCTCTGCCTGTTACTCCGGAATACTCCAGATTCCGAGTATCCTTCTCGGGCGGCATGAGCTATGTGCTCGGTGGTGACCCGAACGAAGGGGCCATTGGATTGGGCGATTATTATGCGGCCTCCCTCGGTGAATCCGGGAGTGGCACTGTCTCCCCTTTACGCACGGGATACATCTTTGAAGCGGAGATGAATTTTGCCCTATCCTCCAAGTTTTTTCTCAACTTTGGGGGCGCTTATCTCTCCGGCAAAAAAGAAAGCCGCAAAGAGTTTCCCGAAGGAACATACATGGAGGCCTACACAACTCGTCCCAGTATCCGGTCGGTCCCAGCGAGGCTTTCCATCAGCTACTATCCCAATCCGGTTTTCTATATCAAACTGGGGGGAGAGTATCATTTTGCCAAATGCTCGTATTTTTACCGGTATGAAAAGGCCGATTTCTGGCAGGAATGGAAGGGCGATGCCAACGGTCAAGGATCCGGAGTTTTTGGGGGATTTGGGATCGAGGCAAACCCAAGCGGAAATGTGAGATTCTTCTTAGAGACGCTGGGGCGGTACTGCAAAATCACAAACTTCAGCGGGACGGACGAATACAACGATTCGACCGGTTCTCAGTCCACAGAAAAAGGCACACTTTACATCTATCAAGGCCACGTCAGTGAAAACGAATCCTACCCCTTGCTTTACATCCGGGAGAGAAAGCCCTCTGAGGCCGGTGTTTCAGATGCAAAAGCGGCCACGATAGACCTGTCGGGATTTGAAGTGAGAGTTGGGATCCGGTTCAAGTTTTGATCTTTTTCAAGAGAGCCACATGCTGGGCATGGATCCCCCGGAATAGCGGGACCACTTCTATGCATTCGAATCCTGCCCCCTGGACCTCATCACAAAACTCCGCCCTAGAGATCATCTTTATCCGTGTGGGGCTCTTCTTCAACTTTCGCCTGAACCGTCTCTGGAAACGATGGAGCGCATTGACCTGGTAGTAGGAGAGGATCACACACCCGGAAGTCACTCGAGAGAAAAAACCGAGGATAGCTTTTCGCTCTGCCGGGTCATGGACATGATGCCAAAACCGCATACACAGCAGAATGGGGAAGGTTTCTTCCTTGAAAGGCAAACCCTGTTTTGCATCCGCGACAACTCCCCAATCTTTTAATAGCTTACTCTCTTCCCTTGATTCTCGCGCTCTTTTAACCATGGAAAACGAGTAATCACAGCTGACCAAGCCCCACCCTCTTTTGCGGAACAGGCCTGAAAACCGTCCGTACCCGCATGGGACATCCAATGCGTTCCCCGATTCGGGAGCAACCCGTTCCAGGATCCTCTCTAGAATGTGTGCCTCTCTTGCATGGACGAGTCTTTGGTCGACTCCTCTGTACCTCTTTCGTTCATACTCCTTCACCTCATGCTCTTTAAAAGCAGTCGGAGAAGATGAAGACACAGAAGCTGTTCCATCTTTCAATTCTTTTTCTCTCATTTTTTCACAGCATCCGTTTGGCTCGCCCCGCCCGTCCCACTTTTCTCTTTCGCATGATCCACCTCACAAAAGACATACTTGGGGCTCCCATCGATTAAAATCCTGTTATCTGTTAAAGACTCGTCTTGGCCGTCACGACCGACGATACGTTTGACCGGAAAGGGAAAATCAAGCTCGAAATTCGGGCCGGGTGTCCAGCACACCACAAAATTCTCGCCATCCTTCGTGAAACTAAACAACTTGGCATGCGGATGATCGATCTTTCTGACAAAGGTACTGCCGTCAAGAATGGCCACCAATGTCTTCAGAGCAAAAAAACTCGGCCTCTTTCTCCATCCCCCCTCGCGATTGTCGATGAGCCCATATCCCGGCGCAACGAGCTGCCACCAGTAAATCCTCTCCACAAAACCACTGGCCAGAGTGAGGATGTTATACCTCACAAGATAATCCGCCTGCCTCTCTTCAGTGACGTTGGGCTTGCCGGATGCAGGAGAGTACTCCCCCATGCCCTTCAGTGGCCAGTTGACTTCTGTTATCCACAGGTCTTTGCCTTTCACGGCACTCACATCCACAGCCGCTTTCAAGAGAGCGACTTTGGCTGCTGTATCCCATCCAAACTGAGTGTTTTCCGGCGGGCCGACTTTATCCACATAGAGCAGTGAGCTCACCTTGTCGAAAGGAATCTCCTTTAACACCGGGGGGTAAAGATGGAACTCAAAATCGATCACAGCTGGTCCTACGATTTTCACGTCATACTTACCGGCCAGTTCTGCAACAGGCCTGGCTAGCTGGAGATACTCCTTATAATTCCACACGCCCCATTTTGTCCTGTTCCACGCATGCCCGACCTCAAAAAAGGCACATTTTTTTCCGAACCGGACAAAAACCTCCTCGACGAAGTCTTTCCATCGTAATGGATCCAGGACATCGTCTCTCCGCTGCAACAGAGCCCCGGTCAATTCCACCCTGTTCTCAAGCAGAAGGTCAGCGAACTTTTCACATGAAGAGAGTGTGTCTCTGTCCCATGAGGGGAACCGGATAAGGCTTTGAGGGATGCCCAACTCCGTCAAACACTCAACCATAGCCTCATTCCTTGACTCATGGGGGGAGAGAGAGAGACCAAAGGGACGACAAAGCCTCACCGACGTTTTATACATCTCCCGACGATACTTCCGGAAAAGCGGCCATCCTGCGGGCAACTTGCGGAAGTTCTCGGCAAAGAGAGAGACATAACTGCCAGCATATCTGAAATGATGCCAGAACCGTTGCGACCGAGATGCAATATTATGGGGTTGGTCAGCATACGGATTCCAACGGAACGTCTCACGCATATTATTGGATCTTTAATCTCTGGGCCAGTTTCTTCAACTTTAACAAATCTTTGAGTCGGATGTACGCAGTGAAGCTGGATTTATTCATTCTGTACCACAACCAATGCACTCGCTTGACGGGCGAACGAAACAAATACTCCGCTAAAAAAAAGCGCTGCAATTCCGGAGGGACCCCCAACCGGATGAGGCTCTTGATTCCCTTGAATGTGCCGACACGCCTTCTACAGCGAATCCGATTCGTATCCAAGAGAAAAAACCGGAATGGCTCGCCATCCTTTCTTTCCACCAGGACATTGCCATCCGAAAGGTCGCGATGGAGGATCCCGCTCCCCGCACACCGCGCGAGATAGCTGGCCAAGTCCCTGAGGAGGGGAGTCAACTCCTTATGGGGGAGCTCCCGGAACAGCCCCCGAACCTCCTCGATGTTTGGGACGTATTCGGCGATGAAATAACTCTGCTTCAGAAAAAAGGATGGCCTGCACTCGAGATACGCCACGGGAAGAGGCGTCAGAAAGCCTCTTTCAACCAGTGCAAGGCTTCCCCTCCAGGCCTTCTGCGCTTTAGAAGGAAAGACAAGGCTCTTCCACTTGTTCACGCCCAAAGTGCGGAATTCTTTGATGACGAGTTCTGTGGTCCTTCCATCCTTGGCAGGGAGAGCAAAAACTCCCACCCTGTTTCTCGACTCTTCCAAGATGCGGGCCTCTTCGAGCAGCGCATTACAATCCTTTAAGGCTTCCACGATTGTGGGCTCGTCATAATCAGAAAGTATTCGGCCCGTGAAAGGGGGAATATCGAGCGTATGCTCCTGATCCACTGTCATGGCTGTTTTCTCACCAGAATCACGTCTCTCTCTATGTGCCATCGCTTCTAACAATACCTCCCTATAAATATCATCCTCATCCTTCCCCTGTCAAACTCCCCATCGGGAAAGCTCAGAAGATTTTTTCGCTCCAGTCAGATTTCTCGCCATTCCCTCCTCAACCTCTCGGCCCTGCGGAACTCCGCACGTCTATTCACTTTCACGCTTAATACTCATCAGCAATTTTATAATACGCCCAATTATTTTTTCCATGCTCACACAGTCCTCGGGGTCGATTCTATCGACTACCCTTGAAGAACAAGTCGGGAAGGCTAAATCTTCCGATGTCGCTCAAACGAACCTTCTGAGCTTTCTTGCAAAAGTTAATAATAACGATTATCCGATGTAATGGTAATTCGTTGACGAGGAAACTACAGATAAGATAAGATGGTAGCCAGGAGAAAGAACATGGCCATCGAACAACAACTTCTTGATATCCTGGCCTGCCCGGTCTGTCGGGGAGATATAAAACAAACCACTGATGAGAAAGGCCTCAAATGTGTGAGTTGCTCCCGTGTCTACCCCATTAAGGAAGACATCCCCGTTATGCTCAGCGATGAGGCGACCATTGAGCCAGAGAGAAAAACGAAAGATTGATCCATCCAGGATTCAAAGGATCCTTCTGATCCGGCTAAGGAGGATCGGCGATGTCGTCATGACAACGCCCGCCATCACCGCTCTCCGAGAGGGCTTTCCCAAGGCAAAGATCATCTATGTCATCGATGACCCCTACAGAGAACTCGTGGAGGGCCATCCCGACTTGGACGGAGTTATCGTTCTTCCAAGAGATCTGGGATTCAAAGAATTCCGAACACAAATGCGCCAAATCAGGCGGTATGCCTTCGATGTGGTCATCGACTTCCACGGTGGCCCAAGAGCCTCGCTTCTGACGTTCTTTTCCGGAGCACGCCTAAAAGTCGGATACAGAATAAAGTACAAAAACCTAGTCTATGACATAAAACTTCCAAGAGAGCCCGAAGAAGGGTACTTCCACAGCGTGGAAAATCACATCAATTTGGTCAAAGCCCTAGGAATCGATCCTCCCTCGATCCCTGCGTTGTCGCTGCCCCCACCCACACAGTCCGAGGCCGAAAACATCCGGCGATTCATTCAAGAAAACGCACTCGAAAACACAAGGATCATCACTCTTCATATCAGTGCGGGGAATAAATTCCGTGATTGGGGGGCTGGGAGGCTCGCACGACTGATCACACTGCTCTCCCAGGCCCCTCGAGTGAAAATCGTTCTCATCGGCTCAGGAGAAGACAGGCATTCTGAAGAGGAGATAAAAAAGACAAGTGAGGCTCCCTTTCTCTCCATGGTGAACAGGCTCAATCTCCGCGAGTTGAGAGAGCTTATATCGCTGTCGACGCTCTTTGTCGGCCCAGACAGCGGTCCCATGCACATCGCTGCAACCACGACCACACCGATCGTAGCCTATTTCGGGCCCACACTGCCCGCTCACTTCGGACCGTGGAAGGCGCGATCCATCTTGCTCGAGAAAGACTTCGACTGCAGGCCCTGCCGACAACGCCAGTGTATCCACGAAGATTTCCGCTGCCTTCGGACTATCTCCCCTGACGAAGTCTATAACGCCTGCCTCCCCTATATCCAAGTTTGAGTTTTTCGGACGGGTGTTATATCATTCTCTTTCAAAAAGATCGGTAAAAATATGATGAAGACTCTGACCAGATTACTGCCTCTTTTTATCACTCTCTTTGTGTTGTTCTCCATGGTGTCGATCTCCCTGAGTCAGATCTTTTTGGCCCATGCTTTTGTCGCATTGGGGATTTGCGTTGCTAAGAAACAAATAAGAATCAGCTTCCCCCCATTTTTTTGGGGGATGATCGTTTATTGTGCCCTCTCCATCCTGGCATCCTTTTTCTCCGTCAATCCAGGAGTCAGCCTGATCGACTCCAAAGACCTTCTTCTCTTTCTCATCATCCCCATTGTCTATATGGGTTTGCGGCAGGCGAACGAAATCAATAGAGCGAACTTGGCCCTCCTGGCTTCCGCATATGTGAGCATTTTCTACTCTCTGTTCACCTACGTGTTCAAGGCTGCCCCCGGAGAAAGAGTCCAGGGTTTCATGGGGCATTACATGACTCAGGCCGGCGTTATGCTTCTGTTCGGCGCTTTGGCACTGAGTATATTCATCTTTTCGCGCGACAAGACCCGGTTTTTCTGGGGACTGGGATTTCTTCTGTCCGTGCTCATCCTCATCCTGACATCCACGCGCAGTGCTTGGATCGGGATGGTCATTGCCACATCGGTGGTCCTCTTTTTCTACAAACCCAAGACCCTGATCATCGTTCCTTTAGCGGCTGCACTCATTTTGCTTCTCAGTCCCAGGGAGGTAAAAAATAGAGCTCTGAGCATATTCAGCTCAAGAAACTTTTCCAACGCTCAAAGGCTCGAGTACTTGAGTGCAGGAATACAGATCATCAAAGAATATCCCATCTTCGGGACAGGTCCGAATACTGTAGAAATGGAGTTCCAAAACCCCAAGTACGGCCTTTCTGAAGAGGCCAAACAGAATGTTCATCTTCACAATAACATCCTTCAGATCGCGGCTGAACGAGGGATCCCCACTCTCCTGGCCTGGTTCGTGTTTTTGGTTTGGCTCTTTATTTCTCTTATAAAGATTGTCTCGAACAAAGATCCAACACTTTTCCCTCTAACCGTAGCTGCGATCGCTGCCTTTCTCGCCCATTTTGCTGCCGGATTTTTCGAGTACAACTTCGCCGATGCGGAGGTCGCGGCCCTGTTCTTCTACATAATGACCATTCCCTTTGCCCAAGCCCGCAACCTGGGAAACTCGGACAATTCTGCCTCTAACTACAGCCCATGAAAAAGAGAAAGGTCCTCTCGGTCTTCCTGATTTTGATAACGGTCTATCTCGTCTGGTTAGCGTTCCATCTTATTCCCTTCAAATCCTACACAACGGTCCCCCCAGAGGATTCGTCTTTTGAAGTGGCCGGCGTATTTCACATCCACTCCACACACTCCGACGGGAAGAGCTCCGTAGAGCATATCGCCGGATATGCATCCGACAAATCTCTGGATTTTATGGTTGTCACCGATCACGGAAGCCCTAATTATGAATCTCTCGCCAGCGAAGGATGGAGAGAGGGTGTTCTCGTACTGTGTGGGTCTGAACTTTCAGAAAACAGAGGTCATCTTGTTGCAGTGGGCTTCAAAACACCTCCTTCACCATTTTCCTCCACCGCGGAAGAAGCGGTTCATCAGGTTCGTGTTTTGGGCGGTTTTACGGTCATCGCCCACCCATATTCCAAGACGCAGTGGAGTTGGGGCCCCGCAGTGGATTATGGCGGTGTTGAGATCTTAAGCGCAGATAGCATGTTACGACAAAGCCTCCCCTTGTCCTTGCTCTACCTTCCGGCTCTTCTTCTCGATCCCAAATTCGTTTTCCTCAAGGTGCTCCAGCGGCCCGAGAAGAACCTCTTGAAATGGGATTCTCTCAATGAGCGCCAGGCCATTTTTGGTTATTACAGCGTCGACGCCCATCTCCTCTACAGTGCTCTGTTTTCCTCTTTCCACCTGCACATCCCTCTTTCTAAGCCCCTTTCAAAGGAGTTTGAAACGGCCAAGCGGCAAGTGTTGAATTCCTTGCACCGTGGAAACTTTTACAACGCAGTAGAAGCAGCGGCTCAGGCGAAAGGATTCCGATTTTGGGCGAAACAGAGGGACAAGGTCTTCCCGATGGGGAGCGATATTTCAATCGAGCCACAGACCACTTTGTACGCTGCAATGCCCATAGGAGTGGAACTCGAAGCGCGACTCCTTCGTAACGGAACCCCAGTGTTTCGATCTCATGAAGGAACATGGTCCTATCCGGTAACGAACAGGCCGGGGACATACCGTGTGGAGGTGTATTTGAAGGAGAGGACCCCGATGACAAACGATTTTCCCTGGATCCTATCCAATCCGATATTTCTCAAGGAGAA
>JBATYS010000548.1:0-1671 GCA_049674205.1 Candidatus Aminicenantaceae bacterium | reverse complement strand
GTGCGCTGCCCTGAGTAAGGCCACGGATCGTTGGCCACTTCAGCGAGCCTCTGCCAGAACTTGAGGTGGTTGTCCGAGATGTTCATCTCAGACACTGCCTGGACAGGCACACCGCCCTCAAAAAGATGCCCGATGATCCCGATCGAGGCATCGCCCGTGGTCGAATTGGAGTTACCTCCAATAAATCCAGTGATAAAGATGCCCCTTCCCAGGTCTTTCATGATCTCCTTGACCGATCGTGTTCCCGGTGGAACGATCAGGTTGGACGGCCCTCCTGTGGTGGGTTCCCAGCCCAACTTTTTGCTGTAGTACCAATCCACATAAAATTCCTTCAAGACGCCCTTATCGATCATCACTCTCTTCTTTGTTGCAAATCCATCATTATCGAATGTCGTGCTGCCCAAGCCTCCCTTAACGAAGGGATCATCGAAAATCGTGAAGTGCTTGCTCCCGACCTTTTTTCCTTTCATATCCGAGAGGAAAGACCGCTTTTGCTGGATGCTATTTCCACTCATGGCTTGAAGAAAACCCCCCAGTAACCTGGGGACATTTCGGTTCTCGAGGATGATGGGGAGTGTCTCCGTCTTGATTTTTTTCCCGCCGATAAGATCAAGCGTGCGTTTTGCTGCTCCTGCCCCGATCTCTTCCGGAGAGGGCAGCCCTTCCCTGGAGGGCGACACAACGTAATCAAAGCCCTCTGGCCTGCGATCGCCTTCGTCCTGGACCGTCATCTCCGCGCCGGCCACATAAACGGTGCTGGCCTCATATCCTTCAAAGCCATTGCTGGCCATAAGGAGGCCTTCCGCATAATAATCCTGCTCGGAAGCAGTGACAGAGACAACTTTATCCCCTCCTTTAGCAAAACATGCGTTCTCGATGGATTTCACCATGTCATGCCTTGCCTCTGAAGTGAATGTTTCATGTCCTGGGTCGAGCGTTCCCAGATCGCGCTCTTCCCTGCCCTCATAGTACTTGGGATCGGGCAGAGTGCGATAAGGGTCCTCTGCCAGAAGTTTTGTTGTTGCCACTGCATTTGTGATGAAATCAGCCAGGGCATCCTTGCGGAGGTCGGAGGTGCTCTGAATAGAATAGCGATTGTCCACGAAAATTTCGACAGAAAGCCCCTTTGTGGACGCTTCCTTGATCGTTTCGGGTTTATGCTCACGATAGCTGATCTCAACCTGCCGTTGGTTATTGATCCCCACGCGGCAATCATTCGCGCCGGCAGATTTTGCAGTTTTGATCGCTTCTGCAGCCAAATCACGTATTTCTTTGTTCATCTCTATTCTCCTTTCCCTATGCCTGTCTTCCGCCAACGGTCATCGATTTGACCAAACATGTTGGTTGACCAAAACCGCAGGGCACGGCTTGTCCGCCTTTTCCGCAGGCACCACCTCCACCTTTGCTCATCTCAAAATCATTTGCCAGCATAGTGATGTTTTTCAGCATCTTCGGACCGTTCCCCATGATGTTCATATCCTTTACGGGTGCGGTGAGTTTACCGTTCTCGATCATCCGTCCCTGGGAGACATAGAACGCAAAATCTCCCTCGCCGATCTTCACCTCGCCATTGCTCACATCCTGTACATAGATGCCTTTTTCCACACTCTTGATCACATCCTCTTTTGTAACCGGTCCTGCAAGCATGTAGGTGTTTCGCATCCGGGGCTG
>JBATYS010000547.1:0-2190 GCA_049674205.1 Candidatus Aminicenantaceae bacterium | reverse complement strand
GCATCGGAGCTGACCTCACCGCCATTAAAATCGGCTTCAATTTTTTTGTTGGAAATGCCTTTAAAAAGGAGCAATTGTTTGGTACAATCTTTCATGGCTGTTTCCTCTTCTTTTTGTTGCTAACGTAGTATATATCAATACGTTATGAAGGGAAACAGCTTTTTTTTATGAATAATTCAGGCTAGTTAGGAGAAAAAAATGGAGTTTTTTGAGTTAATCAAGAAAAGGTATAGCGTACGTGCTTATCAATCGAAACCGATAGAGGATGAAAAACTTCAAAAGGTACTTGAAGCAGCGTGTATAGCTCCAACAGCGGATAATAGGCAACCTTTTCGTTTCATCGTTATTCATACTCAGGGTCGAGAATCAGAATTAAGGTTAATTTATAAACGTGAATGGTTTTTTAAGGCACCGATAGTGATTTGTGCCTGTGCAGTACCTGCTGAGGCATGGACTAGGATTGATGGTAAAAATTATAGTGATGTGGATACAACGATTGCAATGGATCACTTGATTCTTGCTGCAACAGATCAAGGATTAGGGACATGCTGGGTCGCTGCATTTGATCCATCAGCGGCAAGAGAGGTTTTGGGATTGTCTGAGAATGTAGAGCCTATTGCGTTCACGCCACTAGGATATCCTGCTGATGAGCCAAAGCCAAAGAAGCGTAAAGCTTTGTCTGACCTTATCCGCTATGAATAGCGGTAAAGACGGGCAGAAAGACCAGAAAGACAAAGCTATTTATAATTACGAGAAATTCCTCTCCCTCTGGAAGGATGCTGACCCGGGGATAGCTGAGGTTGATGATGCGAGGGAGAGGCTGGCGCAGTTGAAAGACTAGTAAATTCCCACTCTATTTACATCCTAAATCTGCTATAATAATTGCACTCAATTTGGTGCGCCCGTAGCTCAGCGGATAGAGCGGTGGACTTCGAATCCAAAACAAGGGGTTGAGCTAAATCCTTTAAAATGAGCTAATTATATTAATTATCAGAAACTTACATTGTTTCTGATTTAGATTCTTTCATGTGATTTTACGCCGTTTTCGATCTCTTATGGACACTATATGGACACCAGAATCTATTGCGTTTTATTTTCTGACACCGATGGTCGTCAAAATATATCTTTCATCGTCAACATCTGATTACATCCTTACTAGGATAGTCTGACTTATCAGTGAAGCACCTCAGGAGTATCGGGTCTTTGAGGCTCTTTTGAGTTCCTTGGCCTGTTTCGTGAATCATCCTCCCTGCCATGGCAGGGATCTACCGCGAGCGACATCCGGAACACACGGTGTTTTACCGGGTGTTTTTTTATTATTTCGAGCGATTCCTTCGAGAATATGAGGACCGGTTCGAGAAAGAGTACGGGTATTTCCGTCCGGTAATCCAAGAGGTGGTTGAGCGTTATCTTGACTGCGGCAATCCGATGTGCGGATTTGCCCGCATCCGGTGCCCAGACTGTGGGGAAGAGCGCCTCCTGATGTTTTCCTGCAAAACCCGTGGTTTCTGTCCCTCCTGTCATGCATAACGCCGGGAGGAGTGGGGCGAGTGGATGAGGGAGGAACTTCTCCTTGATGTCTCTCACCGTCAGGTTGTCTTCACCATTCCAAAGATGCTGCGTTTGTTCTTCCGCTTCAGACGAAAGCTTCTCAATTCGCTCTGTCTCTCTGCGGTACGCTCACTTGTGAAATTCTTGCACACAGCCACGGGCCTTGAGCTTATGCCGGGAGTAGTGGCCGTGATCCAGACCTTCGGCGATCGCATCAATTTTCATCCTCATATCCATGTATTGATTACTGAAGGAGGCATAGCCCCGGATGGCGCTTTTCACCGTGTCTGTCGTATCCATGACGAGGGACTCCAAGAAATCTTCACCCACGAGGTCTTCTCTCTGCTTCTTCGAAAGCAGCTGATCAATCTCTCTCTTGTACAGAAAATTCTAAAGTGGCGACACACAGGATTCAATGTCCACAGTAAGGTCAGGGCCCAAACCAAGAGAGAGGCAGAGAGAGTCGGCAAATACATGATCCGGCCTCTGTTGAGCTTGAAATGGTTTGGAGATCCAGGGGGATTTGTGTCGATTTCTGAGTCATTGACCTTGTCGTTTTGGGTGTGATAACCTTATTTAAGCATGTCAGAGGGTGGATATTGAGGAAAATTGTGAAAGACTTGCAGCAAGCCCGCGTGT
>JBATYS010000546.1:0-2914 GCA_049674205.1 Candidatus Aminicenantaceae bacterium | reverse complement strand
TCTCCAGATCACAAGCCAAGCCACGATCGCCACAATGGCTATCCCCAAAACGAGCCATCCTCCTTTCTGAGCGATTAAAATTACAGCGATGGAAGTCCAAAGGCCGCCGCCCATGAAGGGTTCGTGAAGGAGCTGTTTGTATCCAAAGGCTGATGCCGCCTCTGTTTCCTGCTCAGGATCTACGATTCGCAAGAGGAGAAGACCAGTGGCAGTAACGCCCATGGATTTGCCCATCTCAGCGATGGCCCTTTCAAACCAGCAGTTGGGGAGCATTCGTCTAGCTAAGACTCTGACGCAGAAAATGTTCCAGACAATTCCCCCGATAAGGATGATTGAGAAGGGGACAATGCCTTTGGCAATCACTTCTATACTGATTGTGCTGATGGCGGCAACGACCAGAAAGTCGAGGGCTGTTCCCCCCAGTCGCTGCATGAGTTTATGATCCACGGGGGAAATTCTGGCGTGGCGCGATATGACTAACTGCACAATGAGTCCCCCGATCATACAAAGAGGGAAGAGAGGAAATCCCGCGAAAAGCTTGACTTCAGCATTGCCAAAAAATTGGTTTTCGATGGCCATCAATATGACCTTGATACTGTATCCGATAAATATGGCGATTCCGATGATGGCCAGATGGAGGGCCACACTATCGATAGAGTCGGCCGAGACAGTCTGCTGCCCAGCACTGGGTCTCTTCTCGATGGGATATAATCCTGCAAGTTCTTCGGCGGTCATGTCATCTAGCTGCTTTAAGTTGCTCACATATCCTTTTTTGGCCGCCCAGTTAATGAGAACAACCCCCACAATGATTGCTGATATGATCCCTGCTGTGGCAGAGGCGAGTGAGAAATCCGACCCTTCGTTCCAGCCGAGCTGAATGAAGGCATCTCGCAGGCCACCTGCCGTGCCATGCCCACCCTCGAATCCTATGGGGAGTACGGCGCCGAATAAATCGGGGACCTTGAAGAGAGGACCGAGTAAAATCATGACAAAACCGAGTCCGACGACCCATTGCCCCCAAGCGACGATCTGCCCATAGGCAAGCTGAGGGGCTGCCCGATCCCATATAACCGACAGAGATGGGATTGCTGCTCCCAGGAACAAGGATGCAAAGACGATATTGATGAGAAATCCGGGAAGGCTTGTCCAGCCGACTGTCCAGTTGTCTAATCTGCTTCCTAAGATTTGAACGAGGATCAATCCTATAATTCCACCAATCACTGCCGAGGGGAGATAAAGTCTCTGAATGAATTTGACTTTAACCCGGAGGAACTTTCCTATGACCAAAAGTAAACATAGGCCGCAGAATGAAGTAACGATAGTCATCCTGGCCTCCTTAACTTGATATTCCGGGGCATTCCATTCTCCTTCCTAAACGGTGTTGACCACAACAGCTAACGCTGGTTATATTCTTCCTCATCTCCCTCTTGCACGGCTGAATCTCTCTCAAACCAGATTTTCAGTTTAAGGATTAATACTCGTCCAGGTGGTGGAATTCCGCATCCTCAAGCCAGGTCTGCGGACGCCTGACCATCTCGATAATATGTCCTAAAACGACGGCTTGCTTTTTCTCTTCCTCTGCCATCTTCTTCACGAGAGTCTTGTTCTCTTCCGTCTCCATTTTCTCGACGATGTCCAAATAGAGCTGGAGTTTCTTCAGGACAAGGTCACGGGCATCTTCATATAACTTGACCTGGTCGATCTCACAGCTGAAAGGAGCTTTGTCTTTCTGCATGTTCGAGAACAATTCGCGGGCTTCACGGAATGTTTCGGTCTCCTCCATCTCCACGGCTGCATTGTTCTGCATCTCCTTGAGTGTTTTTGCGTGTTTCTCGTGATCCTCGGCCAGCATTAAAAGGATATTTTTCACACCCTCATTGCTCTGGCATTTCTCTGCCAATGTCCGATAACTCTCTATGGTTTTTTTCTCCATCTCAAGGGGAAATTCAAAAAAGTCCATGTCTTCCTCCGTTTATAAATCGAGATAAGCCCGGGTTTCAGAGGCCCGCTGCGCACAGCTCTTGATGGGTTTGGGGAACGCAAGCTTCGCCCCCTCCTCAACAACAGGAATGAACTTGTTCAGCTCAAGGCCCGAAGTCTTTGCCGTGAGCGCCACCCTCAGGGGATGGTAAAGGTCCTTCCCCTTACACCCTGTGTCCTCTTTGATCTCTTTGGCCATCAGGCCGAATGCCTCGTAATCAAAGTTTTCGATGCGTTCGATCTTATCAGAAAAACTCCTGATCACAGCCAGGGAGCAGTGCTCCTTCAAGATCTCTTTGGCATCATCGTCCATGGTGGAGAGAGAGAACTCAAACAGGGAGGAAAAAAAAGAGGGAAGCTGTGAAAAGCGATCGATCTTGTCTGCAAAGGCCTCCACAGCATGTTCCAACCAAACCCAGTGACCAGGAGACATCTTTTCGGGCAGTAATCCTGCGTCGTTCAGGTGCGGGAAGGCATACTCCGCTTTTGTGTGTGAGGGGAGAGTTTTGATGTGCTGACGGTTGATCCAGGCCAGTTTATCATAATCGAAAATCGCCGAAGACCGGCTGACCTTTTCCAGCCGGAACAGGTCGACCAGCTCCTCTTTTGTCAAAACCTCATGGCCATCTGGGGGTGCCCAGCCCAATAATGCCAGATAATTGAACAGGGCTGAAGGGAGGATCCCTTCTTTATCAAATTGATCGACGGCGGTAGCGCCATGACGCTTGCTCAGCCGTGTGTTGTCTTTTCCCATAACCATAGACAGGTGAGCAAACACAGGAGGGTCAAAACCCAAAGCCCGGCAAGTCAGGATCTGCCTGGGCGTGTTCTGGATATGATCCTCGCCGCGGATGACATGTGTGATGGCCATCAAAAAGTCATCCACAACTACGGCATAATTATAGGCAGGAATACCGTTGGAGCGTACGAGGAT
>JBATYS010000545.1:0-2400 GCA_049674205.1 Candidatus Aminicenantaceae bacterium | reverse complement strand
CTGGGATCGATGCCTAGAACGATCATCGATCAGTTGGAGTATTTGGCGATCTCTTCATCGTCGATGTCAAAATTCGCCCACACATTTTGCACGTCATCATGATCTTCCAGCTCTTCCATGAGGCGCATCAGCTGTTGGGCCTGTTTGCCCTCGAGCTTCACATAATTTTGAGGGATGTATCCCAGGTTGGAGGCTGCCATCTCGATGTTATTTTCCTGGAGCGCGTTGACGACAGCTTCGAAATCATCCGGTTCCGTGAAGATCTCGAAGTTGCTTCCGTCTTCTCTTAAATCTTCTGCACCGGCTTCAAGAATCAGATCCAGCAGTTCGTCTTCGGATGCCTTTGCCTTTTCCACAACGATATAGCCCTTCCGGCTGAACATCCAAGCGACACAGCCGGATTCGCCCATGTTCCCCCCATTTTTGGAAAAGATGTGCCGGACCTCAGACACAGTCCTGTTTTTATTATCTGTCAGTGTTTCCACAAGAATAGCCACACCACCAGCTCCATAACCCTCGTAGGATAATTCCTCGTATGTTGTGCCCTCGAGTTGCCCCGTGCCCTTCATGATGGCTCTTTTGATGTTGTCGGACGGCATGTTTACGCCTTTGGCGTCTGCAATGGCTTTCCTGAGCCGGGGATTTGTGTCTGACTCACCCCCACCGATCCGTGCGGCCACAACCAGCTCACGGATGATTTTGGTGAACATTTTGCCTCTTTTGGCATCTTGGGCGGCTTTTTTGTACTTAATAGAATGCCATTTTGAATGCCCTGACATAGTCTCTCCTCATCCTATGATTCGCGTATTCAAGAAAATTCTAACATATACACAAAAATATTAAAAGCAAGGTCTGACGGCGGAATAATTTGTTGGCAATTCCGATATATAGAGTATATATTGAAACAACATACGGGCAATAAAAAATCGGCGTGTCCCTAAAATGAAGACACCGGAACAAAACAATCATTGTCACACGGACGAACATTCTGGAAGATCGAGTGCTGACGGTCCAGATATCCCGCAGAACAAACTTTACAAAAAAGGACTCTATCTTGAGTATTTCACTGTGGCCTACAACATTGTTGAAGCTGTGCTGTCCATCCTCTTCGGGAGTTTGGCTAAGAGTATTGCTCTTGTTGGTTTCGGACTGGATAGCATCGTCGAATCCTTGTCTGGGATGATCTTGATATGGCGACTTGGCCAGCATGGAAAGATTTCGGAAGAGGAAGAGGGAAGGATCGAAAAAAGAGCACAGAAGTTTGTCGCCATAACCTTCTTTATCTTAGGTCTTTATGTCCTCTTCCAATCCGTAAAAAAAATGATCTTAAAGGAGATCCCTGATCCTTCTCTTCCTGGAATCATCATAGCTGTCGTCTCATTGATCGTGATGCCTGTATTGAGCTATCAAAAGTATAAAACCGGAAAACAGATCCAGAGTGAAGCCTTGATCGCAGACTCTAAAGAAACTCTGGCCTGTTCTTTCCTTTCCTTGGCTTTACTTTTAGGCCTGGGCTTGAACTATCTTTTCGGAATTTGGCAGGCGGATGCAATTGCCGGCATTATCATTGTGCTCTTCCTGATAAGAGAGGGCCTCGAGATCTGGAGAGAATCAAAAGAAGAATAACTAACTACTTTGAGGTGGTATAATTAAATTTCTTCCAAAATACTTTCATAAGCAGGTTGGAGAAAGTTGAACAATGCCTGGAGCTGATAATGTAACAGTGATAGTCGCAGCTTCTACTCAGGCTACTTTTCTTCAATTGTGATGTATTTTGGCAGAGAAATGTAATGAGTAGCTGGTGTACTCTGTTCAAGAGAGTTGTCTTCTAACAAAGAATACAATAAGAGGGGGAATCACAATCCATTGAATTAAAGGAACAACACCAACTCCAATAAATGGAATAACTGGCATAAGATCCGAATAGTCCCATAAATCTTTTATGGCTACGTTTTTTATCTCGCTGAATATTGTATATCCGACCCCAAAAGCTGTAAACAGGAATACATTCAGCTTATTAGGATGCAAGAACCAGGCCCTGCTTTTAAAGATCAAGGCAACTAACCAAAAACAACCGAGTGAGATCATAACATCGCCCAAAGTACAGTGAAGTCTGAACCATACGATAGCGTTAATCTCAAAACTCTTGTCGATAAAGAAGGGAGTCTGCAGTACTTCCCAAGTAAAATTCAGCAGAAAAGTAAAGACTGCAATATTTAATTCGGGAGAGATACTTATTCTTTTCATTTTTTAAAGATTATAACCTCTATAGATTTCAAATATAATACCATACAAAAAAGTGTGATTGAAGGAGAACCAAATTTCCTCGAACTGTACAATCACATATAGAAAGTTTCCCTTTGATAAAAACATATTTGACATAAGCGATAAACTTAGTAA
>JBATYS010000544.1:0-8374 GCA_049674205.1 Candidatus Aminicenantaceae bacterium | reverse complement strand
ATACCTTGTGTATACAAGGCGGGTTGTAACAGAAATAATATTAGAAGAAGGAGGTCAATCACTATGAAAGGGTCTGTACTTATAATTGGTGCCGGTCCTGCAGGAATGAGGGCAAGCGCAGAACTATTGAATCAGGGCTTTAAAGTTATCCTCGTTGAGGAAAAACCCACAATCGGTGGAAAGATGGCACAAATTGATAAAATGTTCCCCTCGAATGAGTGTTCGACATGCACAATACTGCCGCGCATGCTGGAGCTTACCAGTAATCCCAACGTGACAATCGTACCCTTTGCAGAAGTTAAAAGCATTGACGGAGAAGCGGGGGATTTCAAGGTCAAAGTCGTCAAAAACCCAAGATATGTCGATCCGATGAAGTGTACTGCTTGCACGGATTGTTTTCCTGTTTGCCCGGTTGGAGGACTTCCTATGGAATTTAACTTTGGCAGGGGCGCCTCCAAGGCCATTTATTTTTACTCACCTTTCCCGCCGAGAAAGGCTTTGATCAATCCTGAAAAATGCACTTATATTCTTGAGGGCAAGTGCGGGGATAAAGAGATTCCACCATGTGTTGAAGCATGTAAGCCGGAAGCCATTGTGTTTGACCAGAAATCCCTAGAGGTAGAATTCAATGTGGGCGCAGTTATTTTAGCCACGGGCATGGATGAAATGAAAACAGAATCATTAGAACGGTTTGGATACGGAAAATCCCATAATGTACTAACTGCACTTGAGTACGAACGTCTACTTTCAGGCCTCGGCCCAACGGGTGGTGTCATAAAACGCGACGATAAAAAAGAACCACAATCTGTTGCATGGTATGTGCTTAATAATCCTTCGTCTTTAGGTCTCATGACAGCCGTGGCAGAGGCGATGGGCACAATCGAGAGAAATCCTGATGCTTCTGTTTCTATTTTTTATGAGGACATGGATCTGGCAAGAGACGATTATGTTGATTATTACCAAACGGCCAAAGATTCCAAAATAAACTTCATTAAAACAGAGTGTATATCCATTGCTGAAGGAAAAGACGGGAACATTGATATTTCCTATGATAAGGAATCCTTCAATGCAGAAATGTTTGTTTTGGTCCCACCTTATGCTCCTAATGAAAGCACGCTCAAGCTTGCAGAGAATGTAGGTTTGGAACTCGATGAATGGGGATTTTTCAGTAAAAAAACAGAAGATTCCCATCCCCTTCATACACGCAAAGAAGGAATTTTTGTCTGCGGAAGCGCCCAGGAGCCAAAGGGCATAGATGATGCAGTAATCCAGGCGTGTTCTGCTGCATCACACGCAGCTGCATTGTTAGCTCCATCCAGGGGTAAGGAATTGGTAGCTCCGCCGAAAAAAGATATTTTACCCGTAACACCGGGAGATGAACCAGCAACCCTCGCAGTTATCTGTAGATGCGGCCTAAACATAGCCGGGCTTCTTGATATGGAAGAAGTTATTGAGTACACAAAATCACTCCCACATGTCAAACATGTGGAATTGACTCCTTTTGGCTGCGATGGTGTCGCGATAAAGGAACTTTTAAAGACGAAAGAATTTAACAGGCTTGTTTTAGGCGCGTGCTCACCAAAAACTCATGAAAACCTTTTCTTTCTTCATACAGAAATGGGCGGTCTAAATCCTTATCTTTTGGAAATTGTGAACTTACGCAACCAATGCACATGGGTGCATTCCACGGATAAGCAAAAAGCCACGGAGAAAGCAAAAACGCTCATGAGAATGGGAGCAAACCGGGCCACATTGCTTGAGCCTTTAGAAAATATCCACGTTCCGGTGACGCCGGCTTGCCTTGTTTTAGGTGGAACACCGAGCGGCATTTCCTGTGCTCTAAAACTTGGACAAGCCGGTCTCAATGTTTATCTAGTCGATAAGGACCAAGATCTTGGAAAAGCAAAGGAAAATAAAAACAGAATTGTGGAGAAAATGATAGATGAATTAGATAAAAAAAAGAACGTGAAGATTTATACAGAGGCCAAAGTGGGAAGAGTTGAAGGATTTGTCGGGAATTTCAGGGCTGAAATTATTAAACCCAGGGGAAAAGAGAATATAGATATCGGTTCTGTTGTTTTTGCGACCTCTGTTGATATGAGAGCTGAATCAGACGAGGGTGATTTTGAGAAAGATTTGCTTCTTCAAAGAGACAATAAAAATTTCTTTGTCGGAATGCTTGGTATTTTAAATCCCCTTGACTTTAATACTGACGGGGTATTTAAATGTGGTTCCGCACGAAAAGTGATGGGCATTCCTGATGCAATTATTGATGGTGAAGGGGCTGCATCGCGTGTGGCAGGAGTGATCTCAAAAGAGGAACTGGTTAAATCTCCCACAATTTCGGTGGTTGTGGATGAGAAGTGTGACGGTTGTGCATACTGCATTGACCCATGCCCTGCCCAGGCTTTAACGCTAATTGAATACATGCAAAAGGGCAGCGTAAAAAAGACAGTGGAAGTCAATGACGCCATCTGCCGCGGTTGCGGCGTTTGTATGGCGACATGTCCAAAAGAGGGGATTTTTGTCAGGCATTTTAAGCCTAAATATTTTGAAGAAATGATCAATGCCGTAGCGGGGAGTGTATAAAATGACAAATGATTATGAACCGGTTATTATTGCATTTTGTTGCAACTGGTGTTCTTATGCAGCTGCAGATTCCGCAGGAACGGCGCGAATGCAATATCCATCAAATATTCATATAATCCGCTGCATGTGTTCGGGCATGGTGCATCCCAATTTTGTGATGAATGCATTAACTCAAGGCAGAGCTGATGGAATACTTATGTGTGGCTGTCATATTGGTGATTGCCATTATCAGGATGGCAATACAAGGGCAGAAAAAAGAGCAGAAGCCATTACCCTGATGCTTGAAGATTTCGGACTCGAAGAAGAACGTTTCAGATTAGAATGGATATCAGCCTCAGAAGGGCCCAAGTTTGTCAAAGTCGCAACAGAGATGACACAAACACTTAAAGAGCTGGGTCCAAATCCCTATAAAAGTTAGGAACAACATATTCATTTTTATTAAAGGAATTGAATGGAGTAGAGGTTGAATTATCAGGAAAAACGACGCATTGAAATACAGCTTTAGCAGGATGAGATAGGCCAAACAGGCAAAGTCGACCTAACTTATACGGGGGCTTCGCCTTCGAGTACGATTTCCGTAACAACTCTTCGCGTATAGAGAAGATATTTTCCCTCTTCTTCGACCAACTCGACCTCAAAATTATCATCCTCGTATTTCTTTTTCAGTTCTTGTGTTTCTTTTTCCGTTTCGTACTCGACATTATCCCACATGACTTTTTTACCGTTTATAATTTTGGACAAATCTGGCATTATAAACTCCCTATTCTTTACATCTTGTAGGGGCTTGGCCCCAACTGTTTGATCTGCTCGATAAACTCTTTAGCCACCTTCGCGAATTTTGGGCCCTCGGATGCTGAAATCCACTCCAAGCGAAATCTCTCTTCCTCCAAGCCAAAATCCTCCAGCATGATCGTTATGGCCTCTGCTCTCTTTTCTGTCTTGACATTCCCGTCTTCATAATGACAATCGCCGATATGACATCCGCAGATTATGACTCCATCGGCTCCTTTGGTCAATGCATCTATCACCAAATTGGGATGAACCATACTCGAGCACATCACTCTTATTATTCTGTAATTCGGAGGATATTGCAGCCTGGACACTCCGGCCAAGTCTGCTCCGGTATAGGAACACCAGTTGCAGCAAAAACTAATGATCAAAGGTTCAAATTCATCTTGCATTATCCAACTCCTAAAGCAGCATTAACCTGTGCGGAAAGCTGTTCCAGTGTGAATCCTTTCACTAATATGCCTTTTTTGGGACAGGTTGCCATACAACAGCCACATCCTTTACAGGCGGTTTCATTCACTTCCACTGTCTTTTTTACTGAGCCTTTACTCATGTATTCGATCAGCGTGATTGCCTGATAGGGGCAGGGTTCAACACAGTATGCACAACCATCGCAGCATTCATCTATGACATGAGAAATTGTCGCTTCCAGCTCTATACTGTCTTTCGCAAGGATAGTCGCCGCTCTGGAAGCCGTTGCCTGGGCCTGTATGATACTCTCATCCACGGATTTGGGTGAATGGGCTAGGCCGCACAGGAAAACCCCATCTGTAGCAAAGTCAACCGGACGAAGTTTCATATGCGCTTCAAGGAAAAAATTGTCCTGGTTCAACGGAACTTTCAAGAACTTGGAGATCTCTTCGTTCCCTTCATCTGCAACGATCCCGGCAGAGAGCACAACAAGATCTGCCGGTAGCTCGACGAGAGCATTTAATGCCGGGCTAAAAACCTCCACTTGAATCCCGTTTCCATTTTGAGTGACTTCAGGTTTCTGCTCATCGGGGAATCTCAGGAACCTGACACCCTGCTGCCTTGCTTTTGTGTAATACCCTTCTCTAAATCCGTAAGTCCTCACATCCCGGTAGAGTATGGTAATATTGGAATCCGGCGAAATTTCCTTAATTTTTAGGGCGTTCTTTACGGCAACGGAACAGCATATCCGGGAACAATAAGGCCTCTCTTCATCCCGGGAACCCACACACTGGATCATCACGATGTTCTTTGGGAAATTATTACGCGCGGACGTTGACCACTCACCGCCTTCTCGAAGACGCTCTTCCAATTCCACCTGAGTGAGAACATCCTTGTCCTGGCCGTACAAATACTCCTTGGGTTGATACTCCTGGGCACCCGTGGCGACAACCACAACGCCATGTTCAAACTCAATGGATTTTCCCTGAGTGGACAGTGTTGTTTTGAAATTTCCGATCGAACCCTCAATATTTTCGATCTTGGCTTCTGTATAGAGATGGATCTTTGGGTGGTCTTCGATGCGTTGGATCAGTTTTTTTAGTTTTTCTTGGGGGTCGTCTCCATTCAGCAAATAATGAATATGCTTTAGGTTCCCGCCCAGTTCATTTTCTTTTTCCACCAAATAGGTATCATATCCTTGGTCAGCCAGTTCAAGAGCCGAAGACATGCCAGCAACTCCCCCGCCGATAACCAGAGCAGATCTGATGATGGGCACAAACCTTGTTTGCAGAGGTTCCAACATCCGAGCTTTGGCCACTGCCATTCTGACCAAATCTTTAGATTTCTCGGATGCTTTTTCCGGCTCCATCATGTGCACCCATGAACATTGATCCCGGATGTTTGCCATTTCAAAAAGATATTGGTTGAGTCCAGCTTCGCGGATCGTGTTTCTGAATAAAGGTTCGTGAGTCCTTGGGGTACAGGAGGCCACAATAACTCGATTCAAATTGTGTTCTTTGATGACCTCTTTTATGACTTCTTGAGTGTCATTGGAACAGGTATATAAATTATTATTTGCGTATACCACATTAGGCAATGTTTTTGCATATTCGACCACACTGGGGACATTAACGACTCCGGCAATGTTTGTGCCGCAGTGGCATACAAACACTCCGATCCTGGGTTCCTGCCCTACGATGTCTGTTTCAGGTGGAAATTCCTTCTGGGTGATCAGGCTGCCTTTCTCATCTTTGAGGAGGGATAAGACTTTTGACGAGGCACCTGAGGCCTGCATTATGGTCTCCGGGATGTCTTTAGGCTCTGTGAAGGGTCCGGCCACATAAATTCCCTCTCGCGTTGACTCGACAGGTGTAAAGGGATCTGTTTTGCAGAAATTATATTCATTCAGTTCGATGCCGAATTTTTCGGAGATCTCCTTCACATTTTTGGGAGGGTCCATACCCACAGACAAAATCACCATGTCATATTCCCGCGCAACCTTTTGATCCTTCTCATCGATATATGTGAGGGAAAGATTTTTTGTTTCAGGGATCTCTTCGATAACAGGGGGTCGGCATCTTATATACTCGATCCCCAGTTCCTTTCCTTTTTGGTAGTACTCTTCAAATCCTTTGCTGTACGCGCGCAGGTCCATGAAGAAGATATCGCACTGCAATTCGCCGCTTATATGTTCTTTAGCGATGATGGCTTCTTTTGTGGCATACATGCAGCAGACTGATGAGCAATAATCTCTTTCACAATCTCTTGAGCCCACACACTGGATAAATCCTATTCTTTTGGGCTCTTGGTCATCACTGGGCCTTAAAATATGCCCAAGGTGTGGCCCTGTCGTAGACATGATTCGTTCAAATTCGATCGACGTGACAACATTGGGATAATGCCCGTAACCCAAATCTTCTTTGGTTTGCACATCAAACAGCTCAAACCCTGGAGACAACACAACTGCACCGACATTCAGCTTGACCTGTTCTTCTTCTTGTTCAAAGCTTATGGCGTCGGCTTCGCAAACCTCTTGACAAATCTTGCATTCTCCTTTGAGCATATGCACGCAATATCTGTCATCGATGGCCGCCTTGTTGGGAACCGCTTGGGGATAGGAGATGTAAGCCGCTGACCGTGTGTTCAGTCTTTCATTATACTCATCCAATATAGGGATGGCTTCGTTCTTACTTATCTCATCAAGCTTGATCCTTTCTGTCGGACAAATAAAGGCACATGTGCCGCAGACCTGGCAGACATCGGAATGCGCGTCAAAAGGCGGACCGACCAAGCGTTTGGAACCCCTGAAAGAAAATCCAATCGCATTGATCCCCATTCTTTCCTCACACATGCGAACACACAGCCCACACAGAAAACAATCCTCATTTTTCTTCCTGAGCCGTGTTTCTTTAACACCATATTCTTCGGCGATCTGTTGGATCACTTTCGAATCGGGACACAATGCCAGCTGGAGTTCGATCATCGCTTTCCGAGCCTTGAGAACCCTCTCAGAATTTGTCTGGATGGTCAAATTATTCTGGGCTGGATAAGTACACGAAGACTCAACCTTCGATCTGCCATTTTGTGAAATCTCTACCAAACACAACCTGCACGCTCCGTAAGGGCGTAAAGCCTTATGGTGGCAGAGAGTGGGGACCTTTAATCCGACATCCTCAATGCACTCTAAAAGCGTTTTGCCCTCGGGGAATTCGTGCTCAATACCGTTTATAGTCAGCTTAATCACGCCGACCCTCCATTCATGATTTGTTTATTAAATATTTCGACGCTTGAAATCTCAGGTGTCATGTTGTTTTTTTTCACAGACATTATTCCTCTTTGACCTCCAGATCACACCGGAGGCATCGCTTCGCTTCAGCCACGGCTGCAGCTTCATTGAAACCCAACTCGACCTCTTTGAAACTCTTTGTCCTTTGATCGACAGGGATACATGGCATCTCAGGTCTCTTGAGGTTTTTGGTCTCTTCTTCAGAAAGCTCTGTAGCCTCGATACGCGCTGCAGGCCGAGTCACTTCATATGTGGCCTCTAATTTCTCGCCGCGGATGTATTTGTCGATCATTTTGGCAGCTGTCTTCCCATGAGACATCGCCCCGGTTACCGTATTCGGGCCAGACACAACGTCGCCACCCGCAAATATCCCCTCCACACTCGTGAGGAGGGTTTCCAGATCGACCTCAAGAGTGTTCCAGGCAGAAACCTTTAGACCATTATCACCCGCCAACATAGACACATCCGGGGTTTGGCTTATGGCAAGAATCAAAGAATCGACGTCTACTTTGAATTCAGACCCCTCGATGGGAACCGGTCTCCTCCTGCCGCTCTCATCCACATCCCCGAGCTTCATCCGGATACACTCTATTCCCTCGATCTTCCCGTTGCTCGACAGAACACTAATCGGTGCAACAAGGTACTGGATATCTATCCCTTCAATAAGGGCTTCTTCAATTTCACTCGGGATCGCGGGCATCTCTGCCTTGGTCCTCCGGTAAAATATATGCGTCTCTTTTCCTAACCGTCTGGCGACCCGGGCCGCATCTATGGCCGAGTTCCCGCCACCCACAACGACGACTTTATCTCCTATCTTAACATCTCGGCCCAGGTTGAAATCCCACAGGAATTCCACGGCATCTATCACACCCTCGACATCTTCATTGGGTATCTTCATTTTTAATCCCTTAGGGGCTCCTGTGGCGATGAAAATTGCTTTGTAATCTTCCTTGAGTTGATCCAGCGGGATATCTTTTCCTATAGTCGTATCGGTTTTGATCTCAACGCCAAGCTTTTTGATCCTCTCTATTTCAAAATTCAGTATATCCTTGGGTAATCTGAATTCTGGGATTCCCAACGCCAACATCCCCCCGGCCTTTGACTGACTCTCGAACACCGTCACTTTATATCCCTCAAGGGCAAGGTAATAGGCACACGTCAGGCCTCCAGGCCCGGAGCCGATGATAGCCACACTCTCCTCTCTCTCCGGTTTTGGTTTCTGATCGGGCTCTACACCATGTTTCATATCATAATCGGCCAGAAAACGCTTGAGGGCTCTGATGGCTATCGGGTCGTCCC
>JBATYS010000543.1:0-2410 GCA_049674205.1 Candidatus Aminicenantaceae bacterium | reverse complement strand
AATCCCCGGATCCTGATCCTCGACGACTCGACAAGCGCCATAGACAGCGCGACAGAGGACCAGATCCAGCGGGCCATGCAGAGGATCTCCAAAGAACGAACCACATTTATCATCACTCATCGCCTGAGCCAGATCCGCTGGGCAAACCGCATTCTGGTGCTACGCAAGGGGAAGCTCGTGGATCAAGGCAGTCACGAAGAGCTTATGGACCGTTCGCCCGACTACAAGCGAATTTTTGCGCGCTATGAATAAAAAGATGGAAAAGGAGGAATAGATGCCGTTTATTCTGGACGGACTGGATAGCGAAGACTACGACAGAAGCTATAAGGACAGCGAGCTTCTTCGTCGTATAGTAGGATACTTCCGTCCTTACCGCCGCCAGATCATATTCACCTCGCTGATGCTCACTCTAAATTCCGCCGCTGGGACGGCCGGTCCGATCCTGATCTCCAAAGCCCTGGACCTGGTCAAGAAGGATCCCTCACTTCGCGTTCTGCTGCTTCTCTCTCTTGGCGTGCTGATGCTGGGAGTTTTTGCCTGGGGGTTCAACTACATCCGCCAAGTCTTCTCTGCGCGTGTGGTGGGAAACGTCGTCCTGCAGCTCAGGGAAGATGTGTTCAATTCAGTCGTCCACAACGACCTCTCCTTCTTTGACCAACATCCCTCCGGAAAGATAGTAAGCCGGGTCACTTCGGATACACATGATTTTTCAAATGTTGTGACTCTGGTTTTGGATGTCATCAGCCAGGTCCTCTTGGTGATTCTTCTGACTGTCTGGCTGTTCAACATCAGTTTTCGCTTGACTCTGCTGATTCTGGCCATGAGTCCAGCCGCCTTCATCATAGCCTTGAGCTTCAGGAAAATCGCCCGTAAAGTGACCCGCAATGCCAAACGGGTCACGGCCATGATCAATGCCGAGATCCAGGAATCGATCAGTGGTATCGTCGTGGCTAAGAGCTTCCGCCAGGAACAGGCTATCTTCGATCGTTTTCTGGAGAACAACCAGAAAGCTTATCGTGTGGGTCTGGCTCGAGGTTTAACAATGAACAGTATCTTCCCCATTCTTGGCACCGCTTCAGGACTCGCAGCAGCCCTTCTTGTGTATACCGGCGGAGCGGCCGTTCGTTCCGTGAGCATAAGTCCTGGAGACTGGTATCTGTTCATGCAGGCTGTAACCTTTTTCTGGTGGCCCATGATCAGCATTGCGTCTTTCTGGAGTCAATTTCAGGATGGACTTTCAGCCTCGGAGCGGGTCTTCGCTTTGATAGACACAAATCCAAAAGTCGTGCAGAGCGCTTCTGAGCCGGTGCCGAAACTGTTGGGAGAGATCGAGTTCCGAAATCTATCGTTCTCCTACACGGAACGGGAACAGGTGCTCAAGGACTTCAACCTAGTCATTCCAGACGGCCAGAATGTCGCACTGGTCGGCCACACCGGAGCCGGGAAGAGCTCGATCGCTCGACTGATCGCGCGCTTCTACGAGTTCCAGGAGGGAGAGATCAGAGTGGACGGCAAAGACATCCGCAGGTTCGACCTCTCCCATTACCGCAGGCAGATCGGGCTTGTCCCTCAGGACCCCTTTCTCTTCTCAGGTACTGTGAAGGACAACATCCACTATGGACAGCCGGAGGCCACAGACGAGCAGGTCTACCAAGCAGCCAAGCAGATCGCAGATGGAACATGGCTCGAGGCCCTCGCTAACGGGTTGGATACCGAGGTCGGGGCCAGGGGAGCAAGCCTCTCTATGGGCCAGCGGCAATTGGTGGCTCTCGCAAGGGTGTTCCTTAAAGACCCCGCCATCCTCATCCTTGATGAAGCCACCGCCAGCGTAGACCCTTTTACGGAAACCCAGCTCCAGGAAGGTTTGGAGCTTGTGATGCAGAACCGTACGGCCATTGTGATCGCCCACCGCCTCTCGACTGTGCGCCACGCCGACAGGATCATCGTTCTGAAAAGCGGCCGCATTATCGAGGAAGGCAACCACCTGGAGCTGCTGGCACAGAGCGGGCACTATGCCGAGCTCTACAACACGTACTTCCGCCACCAATCATTGGAGTACGTAGAAAGCTTCGCCCGATAGGAATTCGGGGGACAGCATTCAGAATCCTTTAATGCTCTGCGATTTAAAAAATGCCCCTGCCAAAAGAATTGATTGACAAATCTCTTCTCCTTTTGATATAAAGTTCCCGTAAACAAAGGGGATGGATGAAGTCACTGAAGGAAAACCTATTCTTACTCCTTTCTAATGGCGGATTCTACTCTTTCTAATTCACAAAAGGAGGGTTTTATGAAAGCCAAAATTTCATGTGTTTTAGCGGTCTTTTTTATCTTGGGTCTTCTGCCTTTGACTATGAATGCACAGGAGCCAGAGAAGCAGTATCAGTTGTTTTGGGTGCTCGATGAAGTTGTA
>JBATYS010000542.1:0-12169 GCA_049674205.1 Candidatus Aminicenantaceae bacterium | reverse complement strand
TCAACACAGAGAGCGAGCTGGATATCGGCGTTAAAAAGATGAAAGAGCTGTTCGATGACCTGATGGAAATGGCACGGCTCTGGAAAGCGGTGGAACTCCTCTCCACCGAGATCGAAGTGACCCGCCGGAGGGTTAATGCCCTGGAGCACAATCTCATCCCCAACATCAAAGAAACGATCAGCTACATCTCCGGCCGGCTGGAGGAGATGGAACGGTCCTACCAGGTCCAGCTGATGCGGGTAAAAGAAATTATCCGCGGCCACTAAGATAGATTATTCATAAAAACTGCCGATAACCTTAATCCTAAAAGACTATTAAATCCTAATTATCGGCATTTTTTACCCTATGGGCGAGCCGATCTCACTACAAAGCCTTCGTTGTAGCCCGGGTTAGGTTGGGTCGGCTCGCGGTAGATCACTACAGCTTCGTGGGCCACTGCCTCGCCTTTGCGACCTAAATGTCAGGGTGGGGCGGGTCGGCTCGTGAATAATCCATCTTTCACTTGGATCATTCGATAGGTGATACGTTTTTTATTCGTAGAGGAGATATTTTTGACGTTTTTCGTGGAAGAGCTGCTCCTCCTTTTTAATTTGAGCGATCATGCGGTCGTATGGAAGGTTTCCCTTGAGGTATCGAACCAGAAGGTCGTCCCCGAAAAGCAGATTCAGGCTGTCAGATTTTACGGAGATCTCTGCTCCGTGTTTTTCCTTAAGAGCCTTGATAAGAGCAAGGGTGAAGTGAACGGAGCGGAATTTTTCCGGCTCGCGGATGTGGATGCGGATGCCCTGACACAGGCGGTTCTCGTAGGCCGGATGAAGGACCTTTCCGGGGAGGGAGACAGGCGTGTAAGTCAGCGTCTCTAGCTCGATACCGGAAGTGTGTTTGCCTTTGAGCGCTGCAACCAGAGCTTTAGTGTCTAGCCAGGGAGTTCCGAGCTGGAGGAACGGATGGGATGTGCCGAGACCCTGGTTGAGAAGGAGCCCTCCGAGCAATCCAATTCCCGGAAAGGCCAAAGTTGTCTCTGGGGTGGGGATGTTGGGTGAAGTGGGGATCCAGGAGAGGTCCGTATCGTCCCAAAAAAAAGACCGGCGCCAATTTTCCATTGTGATGACGTGAAGGTCCACGTTCTGGGGGACCCATCCTTCGCCCTGCATCATTTTGGCGAGCTCTCCGGATGTCAATCCGTACCGGATCGGGATCGGACATGCACCTATGAATGATGTGTATTTCTCTTTTAAAATTGGCCCTTCGACAAGGATACCGCCGGCGGGATTGGGCCGGTCGAGGACATATACGGATTTATTGGCTTTGCCAGCCGCATCCAGAACATACATCAGAGTTGTGATGTATGTGTAAAATCGAGTGCCCACATCTTGAATGTCGTAGACAAAGGCGTCGATATTCTTCATCTGTCCGGGAGTGGGCTTTTTGGTCTTCCCGTAAAGGCTGTATACAGGGATGTCAGAGAAACGGCTGTCTTCGACTGTAAGCCCTCCCTCCTGCTGGCCAGTAAAGCCATGTTCAGGAGAGAATATAGCACGAACCTCGATCCCGTTTTTAAGAAATGCCTCAAGGACCGGTGTTCTGTCGGGAAGAAGAGAGGTGTGGTTGATAACGAGCCCGAGCCGTTTGCCATTCAGTGTCTCCGGAAATAATGTGAGGGCTCGTTCGTTTCCCAATATGACCCTTTGTTGTGCGGATGTATCATCGATCCGGGCTCGGATTGGGGCAGCAGCGAGAAGCATGAGCAAAAGCACACAGACGGTCGTTGGCCCTGGAAATGATCTACACAAGGAATGGATGGCCCTTTGGATCCGGGTTTTATCCGTACTGGCATTCGTCGTCAATGATATCGCCCTTTTGCCAATCTTTGATCCAGTCTGTAATGCGGAAGATCTCCATCTTGCCGTCTGCGGTCGAACAGATGATCCTGTCGATCCCCGCGTTGATGATCATCTTTTTGCAGATAAAACAAGGGAACGCATCGATGGGCGTTTCCTCTCCGTGGATCTTGCCGTAGATATACATGTCCCCACCGAGAAGGCTCACTCCTGCACGGGCAGCGTTGATGATGGCGTTTTGTTCGGCATGTACGCTCCGACACAGCTCATACCTCTGGCCATGGGGAATCTTCAGTTTGTCTCTCAAGCAGGAGCCGTGTTCGAAGCTATCCTTTGTTTTTCGAGGGGCCCCTACGTATCCCGTGGAAATGATCTGATCGTCTCGGATGATGATCGCCCCGATCGAACGGCGAAAGCAGGTGCTTCGCTGTGCGACCTCTTTGGCGATTCCCAGATAGTATTCATGTTTGGATTTTCTCTTGGGAGTCATAGGAACTTCTCCAGTTTTTTAAAAAAGTCCTCAAGGGAGCCTTCGTTCGTTACCCGATAATCAGCGGATCGCATACATGCCTCGAGCTGTTGGCCCTTTTCCCTTTGTCTCATCTCTTCTTCTTCTTTGGCGATAAATTCCTGGAGTGAGGATGCGGATTCATCCCGGCCTCTTTGTGTCACTCTTGTGTATCTTATCTCGACCGGGGCATCAATGGCAAGGAGGATGAAACCTTCCTGTGTCCTGAGATACTCGATTTCCCTGAGATTCCTGATGCTGTCGATGACAGATTTTCCTGTGACCTGATCCATCACTCGGCGGGCCAGGATATCCGCGCCGTGTTTTTCCCTCAATTTGTTTCCCTTTTGGATCAGGTTATCTCTTGTGATCTCCCGTCGCCCCTGGATCAATTCACCGCGGATGATGTCGGACAGCGAGAAATAGCTGTAGCCGTGCGTCTTGAAAAAAGCAGCGGCCTCTCCCTTTCCTGAACCGTTTGTCCCTGTGAGTCCGATGAGTTTATGTGTGAGTTTCATTTTTTAAAGAGCTTTGGCAGGCTTCTGATCAGATTTGAGAGCGGAAGAGTGGCGAGGATGCGAGACATATGTGGAGCCAGAGAGAAGAGTGTTTTCAGTTTTGTCCCGGTCCTATCTCCATGGAAAAGGGCTATAGTCTTTTCCATGAAGGACGTCATCTCCGCGTCATAAGGAAACCACCATGCCAGCTTCTTTTTTCTCTTGAAGTCATGACTGATGTACTTGATGTTCATCAGATCCAGTTGGCCAAAATGTCCGTGTGAACGTCCGATCCCGCTCTGTTTGACTCCGCCCCAGATCGCTCCGGGCTCAGCAAAGGACGACATGTGATCGTTCACGGTGACGGTACCGGTTTCCACTCTGTTTGCCATCCATCTCGCCATTTTTTTATTCCTTGTCCAGATGGATGCGGTCAAGCCCAAAGAACAGTCGTTGACAAGGGATATGGCCTCTTCAGGGCTTGAGAAGGTCATAATCGGCAGAACCGGACCGAAAGTTTCCTCTGTCATGATTTTCATGGAGTGGTCGACATCCGTCAACACTGTCGGTTGGATGAAATAGCCGGGGAGAGAATCGAAAGAGGTGCCCCCACAGATGATCCGTGCCCCTCGTGCCTCGGCATCTGCGATATGATCCTTGACTACAGAGAGTTGAGACTTGGTGGTCATCGGACCGATGTCGACCTCCGGTTCCCTAGGGTTCCCAACTCTTAGCTTTCGGGTGTGTTTCGCAACACGGGCTGTGAACTCTTCGGCGATGTCGCGGTCCACATAGACCCTTTCGACAGAGCCGCAGCTCTGGCCGCAGTTCATAAATCCGGCCCACACTGCTCCAAGGGCTGCTCTCTCCATGTCTGTGTCCTTCAGTACGACCATCGCGTCTTTTCCTCCCAGCTCGAGGACGATGTTAGTCAGGTTCTGACTGGCCAGTTCCATGACCCTTTTGCCCGTGGAGACACTTCCTGTGAACAGGATATTCTGGATATCTGGATGTGTTATGAGTTTTTCTGCCTGGGGAACCTTGCAATTGACGATGTTTAAAACGCCGGCCGGAAGCCCGGCTTCCATAAAAACATCCCCGATCTTGGATGCAGTGAGCGGCGTGGATGTGGAGGGTTTAAGGATGACCGTGTTCCCTGAGGAGATGGCGCTGATGACATCGAGTAGAGGGAGTAGAAAGGGAAAATTCCAGGGCGAGATGATGAACGTCGGCCCCAGGGGAGCAAAATGAAAAGCGCTTGACTTGTGCAGGAAAAGAACGATCCGTGACTTCATCTTTTGAGGACTAAGGTTTTTATCTGTGCAGTGCGCATAATAATCAAGAGCTTCTGCAGCTGACCAGATCTCCATGGATAGGGATTCGGGAAGCGGGGACCCATGCTCTTCAGTGATCAGGGTGGCGATTTCAACACTTTTTTGGAGGAGAATTTTTTTAGCGTTCTTGAACACTTGCTGTTTCGTATTCCCAGGGGTCTCCTTCCAAAAGGCGAATGCATCTTTTGCAGCCTGAACCGCCTCTTGACAATGTTTTTCTGTGGCTAGGCAAACATCTCCCACGGGTTCGAGCGTTGCCGGGTTTATAGAGGTGATTTTCTGTTCGGTCTCGATTTTGTTGTTGTTGATGAGCAGCGTTCCGTCCATGAGCTTAGAGCCTTCCTTTCAAAAGTCTCCGGCAGCAGGATAAGAACAGATATGGGTAGGCGTCAATTATCAAGTCTAACCTTAACATCGGATTGATGATGCCGGCCTTCAAGAAAAGCCACAGGACAAGGTCTTTGTGCTTGGGTGGGCAGCCCTTGACCTTCTCTCTTTTGGCCATATTTTCAGGCGGTGTCGTCCTCGTCTTTGGTTCTTCTCTTCTCTTTATCTTTTCCCACTATGGCTGCGATCAAAATGCTTAGACCGTACAGACCGATCATGGGCACGGCGATGATACTCTGGGTGATCATATCCGGGGTAGGAGTGATGATGGCTGCAATGATGAAGACCACGAGCACGGCGTATTTGAAGTGTTTGATCATCATCTTTGCTGTGATGAGTCCGATCTTGGAGAGAAAAAAAGCAAGCGTGGGCATCTCAAAGACCAGTGCGATCCCAAGGATCACGCGGAGTGCCAGGCTGAAATACTGGTCGACTGTGATGACAGGGTCGAATTCAGCTCCCATACCGAGAAAAAAATTGCAGGCAAAGGGGAAAACAACAAGGTAGGCAAAAAGAGCACCGGCCATAAAAAAGAAGGACGTGAACAGGACAAAGGGAATGACATATTTTTTTTCCCTTTGATAGAGGCCAGGCGCAATAAACATCCATATCTGGAAAAAAATGAACGGGGAAGTGAAAAATATTGCGGCCAGAAAGGAAACTTTGATGTATAGCATGAAGGGAGCGGTCAGCGATGTAAAGGCCAGTTTTTTTCCTTCCGGCAAGAATCGTGTGACCGGTTGGGCAAGGATACTATAGAGATCTTTGCTGAAGAACCATGCAGGGATCACTGCGCCCATCAGGGCGGCAAAAGACCAAAAGATCCTTTTCCTGAGATCTTCGAGATGTTCAAGGAAGGTCATCCCGTCAGGTGACTTTTTCCCCTTTGTCATCCTTGTCAGCGTCCTTATAGATCTCGTCGGCTATGTCCGGTTTGATACCCTCTTGAATATGCTTGATATCCTTGTCGATCTCCGTTTTGATGTCTTTAAACTCCTCGGCCTGGATTTCCTCCTCTATCTTTTCTTTGATCTCATCAGAGGTCCTGCGGAATTCTCTCATGGCCTTTCCAATGGAACGCCCGATCTCCGGGAGTTTCTTCGGCCCAAAGACAAGGAGTGCTATCGTAAGGATGGCGAGTAGTTCAGGGAAACCTATGTTGCCGAACATTTTTTTTGTCTCTCTTGAGTGTTATGAAAATATAGCCTTTATCCCAATTTAAGTCAACAATAAGTTCGTATTTCCATCTCCGTTATATGGGGATATGGGATGAACAAATGAGTATCATAAGGGCGAGGCCCTTTCCGTCTGAGCCCATGGTGGCGGGTGGGGGGGTCTCCGGCGAGGACGGATTGGGCCTCGCCAAATTGGCTTCATGTTTAACAGCCCAAGCGAAACATTGGAGATGCGTCCCAAGATAACTTGAAATAAAGGACGAGCTCTGGTAATATTTGAGTGCCGAAGAGAGTCATGAAAAAACGAATATTCCTGAGTATCATCCTGTTTTTCTCTCTTGTGATCCCCCATGCATGGGAGAATGATGTCTGGACAGAATCTCTGCAGAAGATCAACTCCATCGTTTCGGTCATAGAGTCGAGCTATTTTCAGGAAGTCGACCGTGAAAGACTCGCGCATTCTTCGATCAACGGGATGCTCCAGACATTGGATCCGCATTCCTATTTTCTGAACCTCAAGAATCTGCGGACGCTCCAAGAAGAGTACAAGGGAAAATATTACGGGCTGGGCATCATGATCCAGAAGTTGGGAGATAACTTAGTTGTGATCACCCCGATCGAGGGGACGCCTGCTTACAGGTTGGGAATTCTCGCAGGTGATGTCATCTCTCATATCGAAGGAGAAAGCACCAAAACTCTCTCGAGCTTCGAAGCCATGCAAAAGCTGAGGGGGCCCAAAGGAACGAAGGTGAACATCTCGATCACTCGGGAGGGCTTGGATGAGCCCCTCCAGTTCACCATAAAGCGGGCTGAGATTCCTCTTTACAGTGTCCCCTATGCGTTTATCCTCAGGGATAACATCGGCTACATCTATATCCGCAATTTTGCGACCACGACGGCCGACGAATTCCGAGGAAAGATGAAGCTTCTGAAGAAACTGGGAATGAAAAAGCTCATCCTCGATATGAGATGGAATGGCGGTGGGACTTTTCCTGGGTCCATCGAGATCTCCGACGAATTCCTTCCTAAAGATTCCCTCATCGTGTCGATCCGGGGCAGAAAAGAGTACTACAACCGGGAATTTCCCGCTCTCCATGATAACCAATACGAAGACATCCCTCTAATCATTCTGATAAACCAAGGGAGCGCCAGTGCCCCAGAGATCGTTTGTGGCGCGGTCATGGATAACGACCGGGGACTGATCATCGGTGAGGATTCTTTCGGCAAGGGGCTTGTTCAGACACTCTTTCCGTTATCCGAGGATTCTGCCGTTGCCTTGACGACCGCTAAGTATTTTACACCCAGTGGCCGTTCGATCCAGCGAGATTATTCTCAGGTGGATGACTATCTCTTCAGCCGAGATGTGCCAGAGGAAAAGGAGAGGGAAATCCGCTACACGGTCGGAGGAAGAAAGGTCCTGGGGCAGGGAGGCATAACGCCAGACTATAAGGTCGAGTTCTCTTTTAAGAGGCTCACATACGAGGCGTTGAGAAAAGGGGAAGTTTTTGCCTATGCAAAAAAATTCATAGAAAACAAGACGCCCATATCTGAACGATATGTCCTTCCGGACAAACAGCAAGGGGAGTTCGAGGAACCGACATACCACATGATCAGCAGAGATTTCTCCGTGAACTTGGAGATCTTGGAAGATTTTAAGGTCGACCTCAAAGAGCATGACTTTCCGTTCACTGAAGAAGATTTTGCAGAGGCTAAAGACCAGCTGGCAAGGGAGATCGAAAAGGAGATATTTTCGTTCCTTTGGGGCGTTGAGGGGGGATGGTGGGTGTATCGGAATAACGATCCTGTTGTTCAGAGGGCGATTGAACTCATGCCCGAAGCCGAGTCCCTGATTAAAAATTAAAAATCCGCTTTTTTTCTCAAAGAATCGTTCTCTTAAGCTCTTTTGATCTATTTTTTCCTTTCTTTGTGTGATTCCATAGCTGGGGGTGAATTTCTAGATCCGTGATGTCATGAATTCTGAAAAACATCAACACGGATTCGGAAATGATAACGATTGTGACTTGTCTATCGACTAATATTGAGAGATGTTTTATACTCTGGTGTTTATTGTTATAATAGCTCCAAACAGCGAGTGAGAATTTTGGCTTTTCCAAGGAGGAAGGATGAAGGTCGCACTAGCCTCTGATCACGCTGGGTATGCGTTGAAAATGGGTATCAAAGACTACTTGGCCAAAAACGGGATCGCACATCAAGATTATGGCACTCATTCTGAGGAGAGGGTGGACTATGTGGATTTTGCAGCAAAGGCGTTGGGCGGCATGCTTTCCGGAGATTGTGACAGGGCGATCCTCGTGTGCGGAACAGGCCTCGGAATGGGCATCGTGGCGAACAAGTACAGTGGAGTGAGAGCAACTCCCTGCTGCGACGAATACATGGCTCAGATGAGCCGGAGCCACAACGATGCGAACTGTTTGACTCTGGGCGGCAGGATCCTTCCCCTGGATGAGGCCCTGCTCATCGTAGAGACCTGGCTCGACACACCTTATGAGGCGGGGAGGCATCAAATACGGCTAGATAAGATCTATGCGATCGAACAAAAGAATTTCAAATCATGATCGAGGAGTAAAAGGAATGGCTTCATTCTCTGAAAAAGTGCAGATATTGGCACAAAAGGTTGAACGGAACAATGTTTGGAGGCAAAAGGAGTCGTTCAACCTCATCCCATCGGAATCTACGCCGTCATTACTGGTGAAGATGTGTGAGATCTCGGACCCATCCGGGCGATATGCAGAGCACAGGACAATGAAAGGCCAAGAGATCTATTTTTATCAAGGAATCGATTTTATCAAAGAGGTCGAAGAGGATGCCCAAGCCGAGCTTTCCCGCTTTTTTGGGTGTAGTGAAGTCGAGCTGCGGACGATCAGCGGACAGATGGCCAACGAGGTTGTTTTCAAAGGAATGGTCCGATTCCTCAACAGGGACCGCCCTGATGGGCAGCCCATGAGGAAGATGCGCCTGGTCATGAATAATGATCTGACCAAAGGTGGCCATCTCAGCTCTCAACCGATGGGTGCTCTCTTCAATTTTGTCGCTGAGGATCCTTCCACGGGCAAGGAAAACGTTGTGAATTTTCCTGTTACTCGGGACAATCCTTACAGGCTGGACCTTGAAAAGCTGGCTGAACTCACGGAGACACACAAACCGGATCTCATGGTGTTCGGCAAAAGCATGTTTATCTACCAGGAACCCATCCGGTTTATATCCGATCTGGTTAAGGACTGGGAAACCCGACCGGTCATTATGTTCGACATGGCGCATGTGTTGGGATTGTATGGGGCCTTCCAGTCTCCTTTCGATGAGGGAGTAGACCTGGTGACAGGGAGCACTCATAAGACATTTTTTGGGCCGCAGAGGGGTTTGATCGCCGGGAATTTTCCCAAGGGCAGTCGCCTGAGAAAGCTGTGGCTGGACATCAAAAGCCGTGCTTTTCCCGGATCGACCAGCAACCATCACCTCGGCACTCTCCTCGCCCTTCTGATGGCAGCCTACGAGATGAATGAATTCAAGGACGATTATCAGAATCAGGTGTGTGCCAATGCCAAGGCTTTTGCTCGAGCGCTCAAGAGCAGAGGCGTGCTCGTAGAGGGCGATGAGGCGGATGGCTTTACTGAGACTCATCAAGTTCTCATCCGGGTGAGTGCCCATGGGAATGGGATGGACATCGCCCGTAGGCTCGAGAACAACAATCTGATCACGAATTACCAGGCGCTTCCTGACGATGAGACCTTCCTGGAGCCGAGCGGGATCCGAATGGGCGTTCAGGAGATGACGCGGTTTGGGATGAAAGAAGAAGATTTTGACGGGCTCGCAGAATTCATCACAGATGTAGTTTTAAAGGATCAGAATGTTAAAGAAGAAGTGAAAACCTATCGCCAACAATTCCTTGAGATGAAATACTGTCTTTCCTCTGATAAGGCGATTCCCGTGGCCGCAAAAATATTGACGAGCATCTCCCCGAATCCGAATTTTGTGGAGATGTTCTTGAAGAACCTGGAACAGAACCTTTAGAGGTCGCTCTGGGCCTTTGATCGTTATAGATATAAGAATCGAAACAAAGAGGTCATCACAATGAAAATTTTAATCGTAGGATCCGGGGGGAGGGAACATGCCCTCGCATGGAAGATAACACAGAATCCCTCTGTCAATAAAGTGTATTGTGCCCCAGGGAACGCAGGGACTCTGAGCTTGGGAGATAACGTACCCATAGACCCGACCGATATCCAGAGGCTAGTAGATTTTGCGAACAATGAAAAGGTTGACCTGACCGTTGTCGGGCCTGAAATTCCCCTGGCAATGGGCATAGTGGATGAATTTGAAGCAAAAGGCTTGAAAATATTCGGGCCCACAATGAGTGCTGCCGAGCTCGAGGGGAGCAAAGTGTTCGCCAAACAGTTTATGGACCGGCACAAGATCCCCACAGCACGATTCATGATCGCTGATAATCCTGACCAAGCTAAAAAATTTCTTCAATCGGAAGATATCCCTTTCCCTCTGGTAGTCAAAGCGGATGGCCTGGCCGCCGGAAAGGGGGTCATTATCTGTAACAGCCTGAAAAAGGCCGAATTGGCTGTCAACACGATCATGGTTGAAAAGAAGTTTGGGGAGAGCGGAAATAGAATTGTTATCGAGGAATTTTTACGGGGGAAGGAAGTTTCTTTTATCGTCATCTCCGATGGGGTCAAGGTCCTGCCATTTGTGACCACGATGGACCACAAAGCTGTGTATGATGGAGACAAAGGCCCTAACACAGGGGGAATGGGTGCCATCTCTCCCTCTCCTTTTGTGGATCAAGATCTCTTTAATGAAACGGTGAAGAATATTGTCTTTCCAACTGTTACGCGTATGCTCGAGGAGGGGAGGAAATACAAAGGCGTTCTCTATGTGGGCTTGATACTGACTGAAGAGGGGCCCAAAGTGCTCGAGTACAACTGCCGGTTTGGAGATCCAGAGACTCAGCCCCAAATGCTGAGGTTGGAGAGTGATCTTGTGGAGATCCTTATGGCGACAGTGGAGGGAAATATTCTGGAAAAAGAAGTGACGTGGACGAACAAGCCGTCAGGATGTGTGGTTGTGACTTCCGGAGGATATCCTACAAAATACGAAAAGGGAAAGTTGATCGAGGGCCTAAAAGAGGCCACAGACATGCCGGGCGTTACGGTCTTTCATGCAGGAACGGAGTTTAAGGAAAATAAGTACTACACGTCTGGTGGAAGAGTCTTGGGTGTTTGCACGTCCGAAGAGACTCTTGCTTCCACGATGAATAAGATCTATGAAGCGGTAGGGAAGATCAGCTTCGATGCCATGCATTACCGCCGTGATATCGGTGCCGAACGGGAGGAGGAAGCATGAAGGTCGCAATATTTATGGGAAGCGAATCGGATTTTGATGTTGTCGAGGGTGCTGTAGAAACGCTGAAAGAATTTGAAGTGCCTTTTGCGCTTGAAGTGACTTCTGCCCATCGGACTCCAGAGAGAACGGTCAATCTTGTAGAGGCGTTCGAAGAGAAAGGTGTTGAATTATTCATAGCTGTTGCTGGTAAAGCCGCCCATCTGGCCGGAGTTGTTGCGGCTCACACGTGTCTTCCTGTGATCGCTGTTCCTGTAGGAAGCTCGACCTTGAGCGGTTTTGATGCCCTGCTCTCTTCTGTGCAGATGCCCAAGGGCGTTCCTGTGGCCTGTATGGGGCTCGGGAAATCCGGGGCCATAAATGCAGCTCTTCTCGCTGTTCAAGTGTTGAGTTTGAAAGATCCGGTGTTGGCCACGAAGATGAAAGAGTACAAGGGAAAAATGGCCGCCCAGGTCGAAAAGAGCTCAGCAAAGATCAAAGACAGGTTATGACGTCTTTCTCTATCCAGAGTTTTGGTTGCCGTGTCAACCAGGCGGAAGCCTTTGTTTGGGCCAATGAATTTCAAAAAAAGGGCTATCGTTACGAAAAGGATCACACAAAGAGTGACGTCATCTTGGTTAACACATGCACCGTTACAAGCCGGGCAGATAGCGATGTCAGAGGATTCCTGAGAAGGATCAATCGGGAAAATCCCTCAGCGCGGCTGGTCCTTACGGGATGTTATGTCGAGAGGTCGCCTGAAGAATTCAAGAGCAACCCGCAACTGTGGAGAATCGTTCCCAACAGCGATAAAGACACTCTCCCTCAGATGTTGGCTCCTGTGGCTCAGCCGGAGGATGGGAACTCTCTGCAGCCATTCCGTTCTCGGGCACTAGTCAAGATCCAGGATGGGTGTGACTTACGGTGCACCTTTTGTGTTGTTCCCAGTGTCCGCGGTCGCAGCGCAAGTCTTGACAGAGATAAGATTATCACCCAGGTCAAGGAATACTTGAACCAGGGTTATAAAGAGATCGTCTTGACAGGAGTACACCTCTGCCTCTATGGACGAGACCTGGATCAG
>JBATYS010000541.1:0-2579 GCA_049674205.1 Candidatus Aminicenantaceae bacterium | reverse complement strand
GTCAAGAAAATACCTTCGAGTTCGTCATGTAGAGTTTTGAGATCGCCAAGGAACTTAATATGTATTTCCTTGGTAAACTCGTTGGCCATGCGCCGATAATGCTCAATCCCTTTGAGAAGGTTTTCCTTGACTTCGTGGAAGTATTTCGGCGTACGCGTGGATAATTCCAATGAGTACCTTTCAATCTCTTTACGAAGGTTGTCAATGTAAATTCTTAGTTCACGTATAAACATATGCGGACGTTTAGGATTTGTCAGCAGGGATAAACGACCATAGATATGCCCCACCATCTCCTCCAGGGAAGCAACTTTTGAAAAATCCGCAATACTCGGACCGCAACAGATCGTAGGGGCGGCATTAGGCTCAATATCATGCATTATCTTGACGGAACTGCCCAACTCATGGCAGATACAGGCCTTGGCGAGTATATCTTCCTTTACCACGACAAGCTGAACATCAGAAAAACCTTCACTAGAAAGATGTTCGAGTTTGCGTTTCTGGTAAGCACGTGAAGCTGTGCAGATCGGAATCTTTGTGAACTCGGTATTAGTGACGGCATGTTTCTTCGGACAAGGGGCTCCGGGCTTGCCATTCTGTATGCGACTGATGCGGGCCATTTCACTGCTTGAGTTAAGCAGGTTCCAGTAAGGGATCGCCAATGGCGAGCCATCAGTGAGCCGTACATCCTTGTCGGTAGCTTGGGCAAGTTTTTTCAGATGCTCTTCATCGACATTGGCTACTTCGGGTACCAGCATAAATGGTGTACACCAACCCGTGCCATCGACATTATAATGTCGCAGCAGGAACTCAGCTTCTCCTGCTGTGCCGATGCCCCCCTGGACGGTAATGCGTACTGGGCAAGGTTTATCGACGGTTGTTCGATCACTGGCAAGAAGAGCTTTGATATAGATCGAATAAAGTGCCTCGATAAGCTCGGCCTTTTTTTGCTTGAACTCTTCCAGAATCGGCCCCAACAACTCCCCTTTGGTGGCAAAGGCATGCCCTCCGCAATTAAGGCCTGATTCAAAGCGGTACTCAGACACCCATATACCCCTTTTGGCCAGGAATTTGCCCTGTATCATTGCTGAACGATAATCGCTTACCTTCAGTATAACCTTCTTCTTCAAAAAACCATTTTCGTCAGGAAAAAAAACGTCGAACTTGGCTATGCAGCTGTATAAATGCGGATTCATGCCTGCCGAGAAGATTACAGAAGACTTCAAGGTGCTATTAGCAAAACCTCGCAGGGCTGACATTGCGTCTGCAAATTCCGGAGGAAGCTTTTCGCCGTTACGATACAAGTCTCGATTTAGTTTAGTCATAATGTTGACATCGATACTACCCGGTACAGCCTGACTGCTAAGTGCCTCCTGTAACTGTTCCTTTTCCTGTGGGTCTGTAGTTGTAAGCATATCATGATAAGCCTGATTGAGTGGACAGACCGGAAGTAACTCGAAGTAGCGGGTGATCTGGCTGCCCGGCTCAAAAGGCGAAGCTTGTAATGCTTCAACCTGGGATTTGATCAGGCAGTCCATGAGATTCAGATAAGCGGTAATACGCAGGGCACGCGCATCGTCATTACGATCAGTAATCTCCTCATACGGCTGGCCGGCTTTTTCACAGTGGAACTTCCGCATCTGCTCGATGAGTGTATCATCCACCAGCGAAATAACGGACGAAATGCCGTATTTTGCTATCCGTAGCGGCGCGTCGATCGTGAAACCGGTGCCCATTACGGGAATATGAAAAGTATGAAACATAAGAATTTGCTTTTTTGGGTTGCTTTGATTTCGATTCATTTTGCTAAATTTGAGCCGTTTTATCTCCCTTATTGCCAATACTATATAGAACAAACATTTCCTGTCAATAAGAAATCCTCAAGAAACAGAAAATCCCCGTGAAAATCACTGTATAGGACTATAGTGTAATAGACTCCGCATGTGTCATTCCACTTGCAGCAGCAGACCTTGCATTCTCCCTTATCAAAAACCAGCCACTTGAGGGACAGGATGGGCCGGATCATGTTTTTCAAAAAAAGTAGTCAAAATATGGTCATAGGGTGAGACCAACTGCTAACTAACGCATTTATTATCAATGCGTTACAAAACATGAGCATCTGACTACGAATCAGAAGGCCCCATGGGTTCGAATCCTGCCGGGCGTACCAGGCGTATCCCCTGAAAAACAGCCTTTTCTTTGTCTCTGTCTTGTAATATGTCATACCCTCTCGTACAATATTTCAATTATTCTAATCTACACCTTAACGCTTCATAGGGTGTTTTGCCCTTGAACGCTCCATGCGGACGATCAAGGTTGTAAAACCTCTCCCACTCTGCTAATTTCTTATTTAAATCCACATCATCCGTATATGTCAACAATTGATAAAATTCTTCCTGATCCGTTCGATGAGATCTTTCGACTTTTCCGTTGAGCTGTGGAGATCTAGGTTTAATATATACGTGCCTCATACCCTTATCCTCGACATGCCAATGAAACTGGGCTTGAAACTCATGGCCTCGGTCTGTTCGGATCGTATGGATACGGAAAGGGAATTTCTCAATCACATAATCAATAAACTT
>JBATYS010000540.1:0-3045 GCA_049674205.1 Candidatus Aminicenantaceae bacterium | reverse complement strand
TATCAGGAGCTCAAGTAGAGTAAAACCCGCTCGGCCTATCGGCTTATAGAAACGGTGAGACCGCTGTCTTTTTATTAGATTTCTCATTTTAATGCACTCCACTCTTATCCTTCGGATTTAAATTAAGGGTAATCGTGTCCTTGTGCTTCGCATGGAATTCAAGATCTGCAAAAAGGCATTCGGGAAACATGATCATTCTATTAATTCCTTGTTCAAAAATGTCTAACTCAACCCTTATGTGATTGATTCTACTCAATGAAGTCCCTCTTTGCAAGTTCCTTGATGCATGCTCAATAAGCTGGAGCGATGGATTTTCTGCCCTCGCCCCCTGGTTTTTTCAAAAACATATATATAGTCATAATATACGTAGCAAGTTTTATGCCATCCTAATTTATTTTAAGTCATTGATATTAAATAATTTACATATCTCGCGATTAGTTTCTCCTCCCGATTTATCAATATTTGTCAAAACCCTGACAATATTTGCCATTCCACTTCTATTTCTTAATAGTATTAGAATATCTCACCATATATACCGTCAATACCCCCTAAAGATGATACTCAGGGTGATTTTTCTACTCTCACATCTCACCCCCCTACCGTCTTTCCCCGCCTTTTCATCAACCCTACCGTATTCTTTTTGTGTAAGAACTGTCATTCATTTGAGTATTATGCACACTTGTTTAAAAGGGAAACAACCCTACCTACAGAGTCACATATCCATTTCCAAATCCGTGATCGTATGAACACATGTTGCGTTATTGAGTGTCTCAATTGTGTGGTGGAGAAAACCGTGAGAAGGGCTGGACGGGCATGGTACATCTCCCCAAGGGGAGATGTAAGGGAAGCCCCCACGTCCGAGCGAAGTTTTCTCGCTGGGGAAACTGAGCGTGTTTTCGATATCATCAATATGATCATTCAAAGCACCATTCATCACGGATTTGGAAATGCCTCCTCGAGTCTGGGGATTGTTGTATTTTGATACCGAGTGTGGTATTGGTTTATCAATGATACCAGAGAATAAAAAGGTCCTTGCGATTTGCTGTGTTATCTTTATCTTTTTCCTCGGATTATCTCTGTTCATAAACCTCCCGGCCCTGCAAGGGAATTTTCTCTTTGCCGATGAGGCGATTTATTATTCGATGACACAGAGCCTCGCCGAGGACTTTGACCTTGAATACACGAAAAAGGACCTGATCCGTTATTACAAGGCCTTCGATTCGGGCCCTCTGGGGATCTTTTTAAAAAAAGGAAAAGATGACCGGCTGTTCTTTGCAAAATCCTACATCTACCCTCTTTTCGCCTCTCCCTTCGTAAAGATCTTCGGGAGTAATGGTTTTTTGGTCTTTCACTCCATCCTCCTCTTCTTCTTTCTGATCATGGGCTATGCGTATCTCTCACTTTCCAACACAACACCTCTTTCTCTTGCCGCCGTCCTCACTTTTCTCTTTGCTTCTGTGGCCTGTGTGTACTTCTTTTGGATACATCCGGATTTTTTCAACTTTTTTCTCGTATTTTTTGTGCTTTTTTTATGGCTCTATAAACACAAAAAAGAAGAGATGCCCCCAAATGAGGAACAGAAAACCAAATTTGACAGTTTCCTCCTCTCCGATGGGTCCGACTATCTGGCATCGCTTTTTGCTGGTCTCGCGGTTTTCTCCAAACCAACCCATATCATCATCATGGGTCCCATAGTGCTCTATGCCATATTCAAGAAAAAATTTGTGAAGGCGGTACTTATCGTTCTGATCTTTGCATTCACAGCAGGTCTGTTTTTCGGGATCAACTATCTCACGACGGGCGACTGGAATTACCAGGGGGGTGAACGAAGGACCTTCTATGGCGAAGGAGGCTACCCCCTCGAGAAAGACCATATCACCTTCGACACGGCTAAGGGTGGCGCCATGACTTCGGAAGGCTATATGGAAAAGCATCTCCTGCCTGTGAAATTTATCGTCTACAACCTCTTCTATTATTTCTTTGGCAGATTCACGGGACTCACCTGGTATTTTTTCCCAGCGATCCTTGCTCTGATCCTCTTTCTTATGGGAGCTAAGAGGATCTACCAATGGTTTCTCCTTGTCGCAATTCTAGGGGGAATCCTGTTTTATATCGTGATCATGCCGGATAACTACGCCGGTGGCGGCGGGGCATTGGGTAATAGATACTTTTTAAGTATCTATCCCCTGTTTCTCTTTCTCCCCAATCTCAAAAGAAAGCCCAAAGAGATCGTACTCTGCTGGATTATGGCCGGTCTGTTCATTGCGCCGATCCTCACAAATCCCATTCTCCATTCCCACTATCCCGCAACGCATGCCAAAAAAGCTCCCTTCAAATGGCTCCCTTTGGAGATGACTCTCGTGAACAATTTCCCCACGAACACAAATCCCAGCGCTCGCAGGCAGCCCATCGGCTTAAAATACAGCTGGATCCATTTTCTGGATGACAACTTTATTCCCAGGCAGGATGAATCGGAACTGGAGAAATTCGGCTTCTGGACACGGGGGCCACACACAGCAGAGATGATCCTCAAAACCTACTATCCGATCAAAACACTCACAGTAAATCTGCTCAGCAATCCCCGGATGCGCAATGACATCACGGTCAAGGTCGGAGGAGAAAAGAAAAAGATCGCCCTCGGACAAAACCAGCGAGGGACTCTCACATTCACCACTCTCAAACCATTCCAGATCAAGGCCATCCATCTCTACAGGATTAAAATCGGCGCCTCAAAAGGATCTATACCTTATTTTGAGGATGAATACAGCCAGGAAAAAAGATACTTGGGTGTCTATTTCGAATTCGTGATCGAACCCGAGTACATGCCGGAATATTGATGTGTGGCATCTGCGGAACAGTCAATATCGAGAAGGGAGCACCCGTCTCCCGGTCACTCCTCTCTTCGATGTGTGCAACCATAAAACATCGAGGCCCTGATGATGAAGGGATCTTTGTCGAGAACAATGTCGGCCTCGGCACCCGTCGCTTGAGCATTATCGACATTGAGGGAGGTCATCAGCCTCTATCCAACGAGGACGGCTCTGT
>JBATYS010000539.1:0-2114 GCA_049674205.1 Candidatus Aminicenantaceae bacterium | reverse complement strand
TCCATAAGCTGGATGTCATCACTTATTCCTGGCAGAAGGTCCTGGGAGGAGAAGCCGCACACGGAATAATCATCCTATCTCCACGCGCAGTGGAGCGCCTGGAAAGTTATTCTCCACCTTGGCCCCTTCCCAAGATCTTTCGGATGACCAAGGGCGGAAAACTGATCGAAGGAATATTCAAGGGATCAACGATCAACACGCCTTCGATGTTGGCCAATGAAGACTACCTGGCTGCACTCAAATGGGCCGAGTCTGTCGGTGGACTGCAGGGATTGATCGAGCGCAGCAATGCCAATCTTGCAGTCTGGGAAAATTTTGTGGCGAAAAATGATTGGATCGATTTTCTCGCAGAAAATAAAGAGATCCGCTCCAACACAAGCGTGTGTTTTACGGTTGACCTCCCCGAGGATAAGCTCAAAGAACTTGTCAAGCTCCTAGCCGATGAGGGTGTCGCCTACGACTGCGGCTCTTACCGTGACGCTCCCCCCGGACTCCGATTCTGGTGTGGCGCTACAGTGGAGGCGTCAGACCTCGAGATCGTGACACTATGGCTCGAGTGGGCCTACAACGAAGTGATATAGTTCTTATCTAGCAAGGTGTAGCTGTCAAGATTATCCCCTAATGGCGGCCTTAAGAGCAAACCTCTGGAAAATCTATTCCTACAAATTCATCAGCGAATTCTACCTTATCGTGCCCATCCTGATCCCCTACTATAGATCCAACCTGCTCAACTCCACACAGATCTTTACCATCCAGGCCGCCTATGCTTTTTCGATATTGCTGCTGGAGGTACCCTCGGGATATCTTGCGGATGTTATCGGCCGGAAGAAAACTCTTTTCCTCAAATCGAAAAAAGATAATGCGCTAAAGTTTGAAGTTTCTTGATGCCATACTGGCGATATGGTCGCCGATGCTGATGGCGGCTGTTGCGGCGGGGGAAGGAGCATTCAGCACGTGGATCATCCTCTCTGCTTCGACGATACGGAAGTCGTCCACTAAAGCTCCGGTGGGCTCCAATGCTTGAGCTCTGACACCAGCGCCTCCCGGATGTATATCATCGGAATGCAATTCTGGGATCAACCTTTGGAGCGCTTTAACGAAGGCCTTTTTTGAGAAGGAACGGCCCATTTCACCGAATCCCATTTTCCAGTATGGTCTGATCAGTCTAATAAATCCACCATAGGTCAAAGTCTCAAGAGAATCCTTAAAGGAAAAACTTGTTTTTTTATACCCCTCCCTCTTGAACGCTAAAACAGCATTCGGACCTGCCTCGACGCCCCCCTGGATCATCCTCGTAAAATGAACTCCCAAAAAGGGAAACGACAAGTCCGGCACCGGATAGATCAAATTTTTTACAAGGTGCTGGCGTTCGGGAACCAGCTCGTAATACTCACCTCTAAAGGGAACGATCTTTAAACCCGGCTCAACACCACACATTTTCGCCACCCGGTCAGATTGAAGGCCGGTGCAGTTGACAAGGGTTTTGCACCGGACATTACCCTGGGTTGTTTTTAGAATAAGCCCTTCTGAAACTCGTTCACAAACACGGACTTGTGTGTTCAGCAGAATTTCGCACCCATTCGTCCGGGCGATCTCAGCGAACTTTTCGGTCACCTGGTTGTAATCCACGATGCCAGTATCAGGAACAAACAGACCATCGATCCCCGCTACATAGGGCTCATACTCTTTGATCTCTTCCGCGGATAATCGGCATAATCCTTCTAAACCATTCGCTCGACCGCGCTCTTCCAAAGTGTTCAACATCGGGATCTCTTTGTCATGAGTCGCAACAACCACTTTCCCGCAGCGTTCATGAGCGATCCCATGAGTAGCACAGAATCGATACATCGCCTCTCGGCCCTGAACACAGTTCTTGGCCTTAAGGGATCCCGGTTTATAATAAAGGCCCGAATGGATAACGCCGCTGTTGTTTCCCGTTTGATGGGCAGCCAGTTTGGACTCGGCTTCCAGGACAACAACAGAGACATCCTTGTCCTGTGTGAGTGCCATAGCGGTGGCACAGCCGATAATCCCCCCTCCTATTATCGCGACATCATACTGTTTTTTATCCATAACTGGAACGTTCCCGAGGAGGATCGAGTCCGATCCTACAT
>JBATYS010000538.1:0-1780 GCA_049674205.1 Candidatus Aminicenantaceae bacterium | reverse complement strand
ATATTCGCCAGTTTCTCCTGTGCATTCACCCAATTGAATAGCCTGTTTCTCAAGTAGTGCGCAACAATAGGATTCCTGCCGAACAGATCCGTCTGTTCTCCTGGATCGGATTCGAGGGCATAGAGCTCATACTCGCGCACATCATTCGTCCATTCTGTCCCGGTGTGGATCAATTTCCATTTTCCATCCACAATGGCTTTTTTATCCAGGATGGCGCCTGTCTCCATAAAGATCTCCTGGTGGACGGGGGAATCGGGCGAATCAGATGAGAGTAACAATCTCTTCAAACTTTTCCCCGAGACGTGAGCTGAGGGGCTCTCCCCGGCCAAATCGAGGAGAGTGGGAAAGATGTCGATCTCCTGCACGTTATCCTCGATGATACGGCCGGCATTCAACTGATGGGGAAGCTTCACGATGAAAAGATGCTTGACCTGTTCCTGGTAGAGCGTCTGCCCGTGAGCCATACCTTCATGCTCGAAAAACTCCTCCCCGTGGTCAGACATCAGGATGACCAAGGTCTTATCATACAGACCGAGGCTTTTCAGCTCTGCCATCAGATCTCCGAAGGCTTTGTCATTCTGGGTAATGGAAGCATCGTACATCCGAAGTGTGTGATTCAGATCCACGCTGTAGCGTTCTTCTCCCTTTTTTTCAACAATAACGACATTAGGTTTTCCGGTGTCTTCGGGATAAAACTCCTCCTTGATCTTGTAGGGACGATGAGGCTCCATGGTGTGGATATACATGAAAAAAGGAGATGGTTCAGCCTCTAGCTGTGAGAAGGCATACGTGTTGAGCATCTCAGCCAATCCCCCATCCAGATTGGAATGGTATTTAAAATAAGAAAATCCCTGATTGAAGTTGAAGAATTCTTTGATCCCGGCGTTTGAGGAGATCCCGATCGTGTGAAAGCCCGCCTTATTCATCAGCTCGGCCAACGTCTGGAAATCCTCAGCCAGTCCGCTTTTTAGAGTGACCGCCTGATGCTGGAATGGATACAGACCCGTAAACAGGGCCCCTACAGATGGCCTGGTCCAGGATGACTGTGCGTAGGCATTCTTGAAGAGGACACAGTCCCTGGAAAACTCGGTCATATTGGGGGCCGTATTTTTTACATACCCGAAAAAGGGAAGATGATCGGGACGGAGAGCATCCACTAGATAGATCAGAATGTTGAAAGGCTCTGGAAGCGCAGGTTCTGATTTTCCTAAATCTGGAGAAGGCCCATCTGTCACTTTAAAGATTCTTGGTTTTATGAGAAAAAGTTTCGTTGATGAGTCAACTGCGAGAGATTCGCTCACAAAAACAAAACTTATCCGCGAGATCAGGTTTTCATAAGGAGAGAGATCGACCGGAAGGTTTTCCTTATTAACTCTGGTCCCGTCGGCAAAAGATTGTTCATAGAGGACATGGCCCTCACCGTAAAGCGTTTCAAGATAGATCACAAGCTTGGATCTGTCCAGAGAACTTGTTTTAGCCGCTTCCAAGGAAAAGTCAAAGGTAAGTTTAGCTCTCAAGGGAATCTTGAGATGATAGCTCAGACATGTATTCAGGTCTATTGCGATCGTTTGTCTTTCTGTGTCGACAAGGGAATGTCCCTCCTCCTCGGTCTGGTCTGCAGATATAGGAGTGTCTTCTCTTCCAAAGACAAAATTGCGCAAAGCAAGCCAGTGCCGGTCTTCCAGACTGTCGGGAAGGGGAGATCTGCGGAACTCCAAAAAATTCTCACCGATATGTAGAAATTCCTTTTTGGCATTCACCATTACTCTCTGATAGTCTT
>JBATYS010000537.1:0-8212 GCA_049674205.1 Candidatus Aminicenantaceae bacterium | reverse complement strand
CAGAACGGCGGACCTGGCCTTTGTGTGCGCGCGCTGCAAACACATAGGCCTTTTTGAGTAGCGTGATTTCCTGCTCCGTATAGGATGAGGAAACTTTCTCCAGGATGTCGTCAAAACGGATCATATTTTTCTTACAATATCTAGAATACTGAATTCAGGGCACAGAATCCAGATTTATTGACTATTATCACTTCGCGCAAACAGGATAGTCTATTCTGAAGAAGAGGATTTTCTTTCGTTTTCGAGAATCCAATCTATGGCTTCGAGCAGATCTTTTGCCACATAAGCAGGCTGCAGGCCCTTTTCTGAGAGCTTTCGGAGCGCCTTCTGTCCATGGCCTGTGAGGAGAAGCACAGGCGTGGCATCGAAGTTCAAGCCAAATTCGATATCCTCCATTTTATCGCCGACCATATAGGATTCCTTGAGCAAGATGTTTAGGTCCTCCGCTGCTTTCAGGGCCATCCCAGGATTGGGTTTTCGGCAAGCACAATCTTTCCTGTATTTGGGATTTACGGAATTTATAAAGTGAGGGCAGTAGTAGAATCCGTCCAGTCGGGCGTTGTTCTTGAAGAAAAGATCGAGCATTCTTTGGTGGATGTCCCCAACTTTTTTCTCTTCGATGAGCCCCCTGCCTATCCCGGATTGGTTCGTCATGACCACGGCAAGGAATCCGGCACTGTTTATTCTCCTTACAGCCTCATAGCTGTAGGGATAGACCTCTATGGCTTCAAAGGAATTGGGATACCCCACGTCTTTGTTTAACGTCCCATCTCTGTCGAGAAAAACGGCTCTTCTTTTCATTTTAAGAAGTCTTGGCACTCCTCATGGACCATCTCTGGCGATATTTTGGTCATGCATTGGTGCTCGAACGGACAATCCCTGTAAGAGCAGGGCCAACACGGCACCTGGCTCTTGAGCACCTTCGAGGGATTTTGGTATGGCCCTGTGACCAGGGGGTCTGTGGGCCCAAAGATGGCAGCCACTGGGACCTTGAGGGCGTTGGCCAAGTGCATCGGACCTGAGTCGTTGGTGATGAAGAGTGCAGATTGGCTGATCGCGCCAGCCAGCTGTGAGAGTGTCGTCTTTCCTGTCAGGTCAATAGGTTTTTTAGACATGGGGGCGGTGATGGATTCGGCGATCTCTTTGTCCGTGTCAGAGCCGATGATGAGGATCTCCGCATTATGGTGTGTCTGTAGCAGTGTCGCAAGGCGAGAGAAAAAAGACGCAGGCCAACGCTTGGCGGGGCCGTAAGAGGCTCCTGGACTGAAGATGATGACAGGTTTATTCATATCCACGGAGAGCGATCGGAGGAGGTCTTTTGCTTGAGACACGGCTTCATCGGTCAACGGAAAATCCAGCTGTGCCGGGTCCGTCTCCAATCCCAGCTTAGAGATGAGGGAGAGGTAGTACTGGATGTGATGCCGGGGTGCTTCTAGGGGAGATGTCCGCACGCGCTTGGTCAGCAGGAGATGGCGCCCATCCCTTGCATATCCCCATCGTTGAGGGATTTTTGCCAGGGAGAACAGGAGGGCCGAACCAAAGGAGTTTGTGAAAAGGATGCCGATATCAAAGGCATGTTCCTTCAATTTTTGGGCATCTAATCGTACATTTTGATAATTGTTGTTATTTGAGAGAGAAATCGTCCCGCTAATCCAATCCAGAGGAGCGAAAATTCCTTTTGTCCACTCAGGGGCAGTAACCCAGAACTCCGCGTCAGGGAAGTTCTTTTGCAAGGAGGCCAACGCCGGCAGGGAGAGGATGGCATCTCCGATCCAGTTTGGTGCACGAACCACGATTTTCATCCCATCAATTGTATTCCCTTCACCTGTTCTTGTCAAAGAGTGCTGGTCTGTGGTTAGCACTTCTAAATCCGTGTTGATGCCATTTCGAGTGATCAGATTGTATGATATCAAAAACGAACAATGGGAAAACAGTGCGGCTCATGTAGGGACCGTTTCCCAAACGGTCCGTTCGGGGAACGGACCCTACAAAGAAAAATACCATGCCCGTCCAACCCTTCTCACGGTTTTTCCCATCACACAATCTGATCATCCAAAAATGCGGACAGCATTCCTGTCATCACGGATTTACGGAGCTCTGAACAGAGCCGGGACTCAATCCCAAAGTCTTGTATTTGCCGGGATTATTTTGTTGGTGGAGGGGGTTGTTTTTCCGCTTTTTGGGGAGAGGGGGCTTCGGATTTTTTTGTTTCTTTTTTCTCTTCGACCTGAGGTTTTGGCTCTTTCTCGTCGCGTGTTTTCTTGGCGTAATCTGTGATGTACCAACCGCTGCCTTTAAATTGGATAGCCGGGGCCGAGATGGTCTTTGTAACAGCCCCGCCGCACTTGATGCACTTCTTTATAGGGGGATCCACGACTTTTTGGATGACCTCGAATACTGTATTACACTTTGAGCATTTATATTCGTGTAATGGCATATTAATATCTCACATGGAAACGCCATATTATACCAGAGTTCCGATCGATATCAAAGGGTTGGATGCTAATGGAATACGATAGCTTCGAAAGTATAGATCTCGGCCCCGGATCTCCAGGCATCCCTTGGCAAGCCTGCTTTTTGACAGGTCTGCTGGAGGAACATCTCTCGCGACCATCTGTTTTCTACCGGAACTTGAGGCAGCAATAGACCTCTTCGGTTTCCCTTTGCGATGATCAATCCGTGCTTTCCCACATCGACCTCTCTGGGATCATCAATCTTTTTAAACGGAGTGAGGACAGAGATCTCGAGTTCGATATCCTTCAACTCGGAGGGGGAGACCGGAGGAAATCGGGTATCCTTGGAGGCGGCATAGATCGTGGCCTGGACAATGGTTTGATGTAACGGCAACACTGGCTCGATGAAACCGATGCAACCCCTAAGTTCCCCCTTCTTCTTCAGTGTGACAAACGCACCTCTTTTGCTTAAAAATTTGGGATTGTCTGTTTCCGGGTGATAGACCTCATTGTTCCGGACATATCTTTCGAGTGTCTCCCGGGCGATCTGCAGCAAGCTCGTTTTTTCATCAGAGCTGAGGGAAAATGAAGGGGTAGCATTTTCCCCTGCATAAACGGCAGCAGCCATGTATCCCACGACTCTCGTTTCATCCCCTCCAACTTGGGATGAGTCCGCATACTTCAAGATCTCCACCTTAGGGGCCCCCACTTGTTTTGCATAGAGCAGAACCGCAGCCACCGGCCCTCCGCCGCACATGATGTTTTCTCTTTGCTCCATTTTTTTTATGATGGTGTCTGTATCCATGGATTCCATGAGAGAAAGGGTCTCTGTGTCCACAGTGTTGGCTTTTTCTTTAGGGAAAAAATGCGAGAGGTCTGTGGAAGCGACGATCAGAACCTTTTTACCGCTGAGAGTTTTTGAGAACGCCGCTGCAAGCGAAAGGATCGTTATTTTTGAAGGAGTTCCCATGACAATGGGGACGATCTTGGCCTCTGGCAGGACTTTCTGTATAAATGGCACCTGCATTTCCACAGAATGTTCCTCCGCGTGTGCCTTGGGGATGAACTTGTAGCCAGAAACTTTGGAGATCTCGGATGCAAGGGTTTCATCAATTTCAGCTACGCCTAACGGGGTTTCGTAACCGCCTTTGGGATAGATGGAGCACCCTCTAAATCCATAGTGGTGCGCAGTACCGATTATGATCACAGTATCGTAGTCTTTCCCATGAACTAGGCGATAGGCGTGAGCGGCGATCTGTCCTGAATAGACGTACCCCGCATGCGGGGCGACAAGGCCGATAATACCTTCTGTCGGAGCGGTGGTTTCTGCCTGAAGAAGGCATCTCTCCAGTTGAAGGGAAAGAGCGTCTGGATTGCTGTCATACCAGCTCCCCGCGCATACGGGCTTACGAATGCCCTGTGCCCAACTGAGGAGAGAAGCCAGAGTCCCCATTAAAATTATGGATACAATTTTATTTTTCATATCCCTTACCTCATCATGAAATGGATTGAAAAAATTATTATATCAAGAAATCCCAAGATTGACGAGATTGCCCCCCGCGTTCTAATCATTTTTAGATTGACTTTTCTTCAAGATTTCGTTAAAAAATGAATAGGTATTTGTTATGAGACACATTCTGAAGTCGATCTTCACAATCATGGTCACATCTTCGGCATTTTTTCTAGGTTTTTACCTGGGTAAAGAGAAAATCATGTCTATGGTCCCTGATTTTCAGGAAGACACCGACGAAAAACCCTGATTGAATAATTTCTATCCCCCTTCCTTTACCCAAACACTCTGCCCTCTGTGCATCTTACAATTTTTGTAAGGCCCGTTTAGGCCACACGACGTATCGCAACAATAGAATCCTGCCTCCTTGGGCCGGGCCGCTTGATGTGCTGTGCAGGTGTACTTAGACACATCAGACAGGAAGGGGGTGATTTGACTATAAATAAGGAGACACTTATAATAAACATCGGCATTTTTTGAATGATCCAATTTAAACTTGACATGAGAGTATGAGTCATCGCTAAAACAAAAGGAAACACATGAACTGGGCGACATACGGCGTCATCATCGTATTCGGAGCATTTATTATCTTGATGATCCTGAACCCGAACCTTTCCTGTTTCGGCAGAAAAATCACGTCTCCTCTCTATCCCGTTTTGCGCCATAAAAAGAAATCTCAGAAGAGAATAAAGACACAGGACTATGGTTTTAAGCTTTCTATTGACGGGGAAAAACCCGTCTATCATGGCCAGAGAATCGGGGAAGACGAGGAGTTGTTTTTGAGTCAATTCAAAGATAAAAAATACAAAACAAAAAACTACGGATTCACACTCTCTGATACAGACGAAACACAGGAAAAGGGAAAAAAAGAGGGGGACGGAGAGAACGCTCTGTGATTGGAGCTATCTGCACTCACCTTTAGAGGCTGGAATTGCGACTGTACAAGCTTCTCGGCATGTGCCTGGTCTTGTTGTCTCTTTTGCGCTGCAGCACATCTCCTGTGTTGCTCACCCCTGTTCCTCCTCAGATCGAGAGCATGGAGGGATATGCCTCACTGAAGTATGAGGGTGCACAGGGTTCGGTGCAAACCAAGTTCTCGTTCCTGTTCGTTTCTCCGGATAGAGGAAGGATCGATGCGTCAGATTTTCTGGGACGTGCGATTTACCAGGTCATCATAACCGACAACCAAGCCTATTTTGTCCTTCCTTCAAAAAAAGTCTATTGGCGAGCCGAGGAACAGGAGATCGTCTTCAGGTTTATGGGATTTCATTTGAATCTGGAGGAAATGGCCTCTCTCTTGAGCGGCCACTGGTCTGAGGACAAGGAGGAAGATTCTCTCTTCGAATGGGACTTCGAGAGGGATAATCAGAACAGGATCGTCCGTGGGAATAGAGGAGACCTTCAGTTTTATGTGGAGGAATTCATTGCAAACACAGACATCGCGCGCGCGATCTTTTTCTCCCACCCTCTGAATGAAGGGCGCCTTAAGATCCGGAACATTGGTTTTAATCAACCTCTGAATGACAGGGCCTTCTCGACCGGATTTATTCAAAGATACGAAGAAAAAACGTGGGAAGAGATTCAAAAGTTGTTCTAATATGAAGCTTCATTCCTTTGCCAAGATCAACCTGGGGTTGGAAGTGTTAGGTAAGAGGGAGGATGATTACCACGAAGTCAGGACTCTCCTCCAGACGATCAATCTTTATGATGTTTTAGAGTTCCGGCCCATTCCCACCGATACGATTCTCTTAAGGGGTGATGACAAACGTGTTCCCTGGGATGGGAGGAATCTCATTCACAAGGCCGCTCAACTCTTGAGAGATAATCATGGTGTTTCCACAGGCGTTGAGGTGCGGGTGCAAAAACGCATCCCACCAGGTAAGGGATTAGGGGGAGGGAGCAGCAATGCGGCCATGACGCTCTACGCTCTGGACAGGTTTTGGGGGCTGAACCTTGGAAAGCGCGCACTGATGGAATTGGGGAAGAGTTTGGGTGCCGATGTCCCCTATTTTCTTGAGGGGGGATTGTGTTTGGGCTTGGGACGAGGGGATGAGGTCGAGATCATAGAGGACCTCCCTGCTTGTTATTGTGTTCTTGTCCTTCCTGAAACGACGATTTTAACGGCGTCCGTCTACAGCCAGTTCCGCCCCTCCTTGACTTCAAACACCAAAGACAGTAAAATTATCAGGTTTTTAGAGAATCGTAGACTGCAGTTATTGGAAAACAGCTTAGAAGAGACGGTATTTCGTTCATACCCTCAGATAAAAGCCATTAAGAGCCTTTTCCAGAGATTGGAGCCAGAGCTGTCTTTAATGAGTGGTTCAGGCTCTGCTGTTTTTGGTCTCTTTTTTGAGGAAAGAAAGGCCAGAGAGGCCTTAAAGGAGTTGAACAAAATACACCTATCGCTCCTTGTAGAAACAATTCCACGCGGGCGATATTGGGGCAGGTTAGATGTTGGGGTGTAGCCAAGCGGTAAGGCAGCGGCCTTTGGAGCCGCCATTCGGAGGTTCGAATCCTCCCACCCCAGCCAGAGCTTGAGTTCAGCGTTTCTTCCCCAAGGGAGAAATCGAGCAAGAGGAGCTAATGTGAAAAGAGAAAACACGATGAAAGTGTTTGCAGGATCCTCGAATCCCGCACTTGCTGAAGAGATCGCTCGCTATCTCGACATTGAGTTGGGCAAATGCGTGCTTGAACGCTTCAGCGACGGGGAGATCCATTTCTACATCGATGAGAATGTCCGTGGAGAGGATATTTTCATCGTTCAGACAGGGGGTGAGGAGGCAAATTTTCATCTTATGGAGCTTTTCTTGATGATCGATGCCTTCAAACGGGCCTCTGCAGAGCGTATCACTGCGGTGATCCCCTACTACAGCTATGCGAGGCAGGACTGGAAGGACAGACCCCGTGTTCCTATATCTGCACGACTGATCGCAGACCTACTGGAAGCAGCAGGAGCTGGCAGAGTATTGGCCATGGACCTTCACTCTCCTCAGATTCAGGGATTTTTCTCTGTCCCTATGGACAATTTGATGGCTGCCCCTGTTTTGGTCAAATATATCCACTCGTTGGGATTGAAAGACTTGGTCATTGTCTCTCCTGATGCAGGCGGAGTTGGCCGAGCGAGGTGGTATGCAAAGAGGCTGGATGCGGACCTAGCCATCATCGATAAACGGAGACCTGCTCCCAATGTGGCCAAAGTCTTTAACGTCATCGGAGAGGTGAAAGAGAGAGACGTCATCATCGTTGATGATATGGTAGATACAGGAGGAACACTCGTCCAGAGTGCTGAAGCCCTGAAAGAGAACGGGGCGCTGAGGGTGTTTGCCGCATGCACACACCCGGTATTGTCTGGAGAAGCTGTGGAACGGATCAATAATTCAAGCTTGGAAAAACTTATTGTGACGAACACCATCCCATCGAGAAATAGAACGGACTCTATGGATAAGTTTGTCGTACTTTCGGTTGCAGAGCTTTTTGGAGAGGCGATTCTGAGAATCAACAAGGGCCTCTCAGTGAGTTCTCTGTTTACCTGAGGAGGATTGAGATATGGAAATTAAAATCAAAGGCGAAATAAGAGAGATTTTTGGGAAAAACGCATCTCGGCGCTTGAGGAGGGAAGGAAGAGTCCCAGCCAATCTTTACGGCACACAGGCAGAGAATGTATCCCTTGTTCTCGATAAAAAAGATATCTTTCAAATCCTGAAGTCTGAGGCTGGCGAGAACACGATCTTTAAAGTCTCATATAATTCCAAGACCCAGGATGTCATGATCAAAGAAGTGCAGACAAATCCTGCTACTGATGAGTTGCTTCATGTCGACCTCATCTTGATCGCTATGGATAAGGAGATCCGCGTCACGGTTCCTTTCGTCCTCACCGGCGAGGCCGTTGGTGTGAAAGCGGAAGGGGGATTTGTCGATTTTGTCACGAGAGAGATCGAGCTCGAGTGCCTACCCAAAGCAATCCCCGAGCACATCGAAGTGGATATTTCAGACCTCCACCTCCACCAATCTGTAAAAGTCCGAGAGCTCTCTCTTCCGGAAGGAGCGAAATGGGTCGATGACCCTGAGACCGTGATCGCCATGATCCATGCACAGACTAAGGAAGAAGCCGTTGTCGCGGAAGAGGAAGAAGAGGAAGAGATCATTACAGAGGGAGAGGAACCCGAAGTCATCAAAAAAGAGAAACCCGGGGAAGAAGCAAAAAAGGAAGAGTGATATTTGTGGGCCGTGGTTGGATTGGGAAACCCTG
>JBATYS010000536.1:0-3249 GCA_049674205.1 Candidatus Aminicenantaceae bacterium | reverse complement strand
CGCCGGTTGCAAGAAATTGACTGTCGGGACTGAAGGCCACACAACCGGGCCATTCGTTAAATTCCTTTAGCAATGCAAGCGACTTTCCAGAGGAGACATCCCAGATGTTTGCATGAAAATCCCTGTTTGCCAATGTCAGATACTTTCCATCAAGGCTGAAAACCGCGGAGACTATTCCCTGTTCGTGCCCCTCAAGCATAGCGTATTCCACCAAGCCTTTGCTCCAATCAGGGCCGGCCTGTTCAGCAGCACGTAATTCCACCTGTAACAAGAAGCATACAGGCAGTATAACCAAGAGCAGAATTTTCGCCTCTATTTTTATCTTGTTTAATGACATGTTCCTCCTCCCATATTGTTATTATCCAATATTCCTCATATCAACTTTATAAACACAAGTTTTATGGAAACGTCCATGAATAAAACCTCAGCAAAGACTCATACGTTTGGGAAAAATCCTCAAAATCCTAATAATATTTTTCAATTCCTCCAAATCCAATCTGTTTATTTTTCTTTGTCATCTTAATGAAATGCGCCAATCGATTCTCAAATTCCTCCAGCCGTTTTCTAGCGGCATCAATGTAAGCGACACGGATTCTTCGGTATGACGGGGAGAATTTTTGATAATTTTTCCAGGCTTCCTTGTCATCTTTTATGGCTTTAATAATATCAGGTGGGAATACAAACTTTTCCTTCAGCACTTTTATTGCCAAATCCTGCACTGTCGGGTGTAGCTTTTTCTTCTTCATAAGCCATCTGAGTCTTTCCTTGTTAGCCTGCGAAAAGTTGCTTTTGGGTTTTCTCGGCGAGAAGCGTTGAGCGCCACTCTCCTTATCGATACTTTTTACTGTGCTATCAATCCAGCCGAAACACAACGCCTCCTCAACTGCATCATTATAGGGAATGCGAGGTTTGCCAGAAGATTTATTAGGAAAAACTAACCAGATTTCATGTTCTTCAACAAAATATTTTTCAAGCCACGCTCGCCATTCATTACGATTTGTAACATAGAGCGTTTTGCCAAGCTTCATAATTATTTTTTAATAAAGGATTCATCCGATGTTATTCTTAAGATAGCAAAAAGTCAAAATGAAGCAATTAGTATTCTTCATCTCCTATGTGTTACTCAACTTTTTTACTCTTTTAGCTATTTTTTTTCTTATTTTTTCATAGGAAGGAGGAGGTCCAGTTCTGATTTGCTTGCCATCAATGAACAAGGCGTCAGCAATACCCCATTCCAGAAACACATCTCTGTCAAATGTATGAATCTCTTGAAATTCGACTTTATCACCAAACTCAGATGCGGCTCGCTTCGCTCTTTCGAATACTATGTTCTGTGCAGGGCACCATCCGTTTATGAAAGAAGTGACCGAAACTTTGCCTGCTTTTTTTCCCGGTTTCTTTTTTTCTTTTATCCATTTTGGCGGAATGGCATCGTCAGTGAAGGATTTCCATAAAAGAACTGACATTCCATCCTTATCAACTTTGGTGTAACCTTGCTTTTTAAACCATGAGGCTTTCATCCAGAATGGCCATGAAATGCCCCATGCTGCTATACCTTCTGCAGCCATTGATTTTGCATCATTTTCAGCCGCTTGAAGCAAAGCTTTACCAACTCCTTTTTTCTGATAATTTCCAATTCCTTTTTTATAACCATGAACCCAAATGCAGTGAATAAAATAGAGATTCTCGCCATCGATAAATGAATGTTCAACAGGAACATATTGAACCATACCACAAACTTTGTTATCATCTAACGCCAATTTCACTCGGAGCCCTTTATCTTTCATCTTGTAACACCACAATTCCTTGTGGTTCCCTGCTTCCTTCATTTCTTCAGACCAATCTTCAAGGCAAACAAAATATTTTTCTTGATATTCTTCCGTGAAGTCAATGATTTCCATGAATTAGACCTCCTTTTTTGTAATGAATCACTTCATCGGTGTGTATTTTAAAGTCACACTGCCCCTCTAGAACGACTGATGTGGCCTTAAAATGAAGAATTTGAAAGACTTTGTTTATTTTTGCTCGCAAGTTATAAATCTCCTCTAGATTACTGACAAAAACATTATCTCGTTACCAGTTCATACTGTCAATGCAAACTCAAAAAGGGTGGAAGAATAAAGAATCTGTTAAATATGAGGGTAGAGGAGACGCATTTCTTCACTTGACAGTATGCACAATTGTACATATAATAATTATGTGGAATTCGAATGGGATATCAAGAAAGCACTTTCAAACCTGAAAAAACATGGAATAGACTTTGCAGATGCCGTATCGGTATTAGAGGATGAAAGAGCCGTCACGATACCCGATGAGTACTATGATGAAGAACGTTTTGTTACCATCGGAATGGATGTACTCGGTCGTATTCTTGTGATTGTTTATGCTTGGCGTAGAGATTGGATTCGTCTTATATCTGCAAGAAAAGCGACAGTCAAAGAAATAAACCAATATAAAGGCTATTAAAATGAAAAAAGAGTACGATTTTCAAATGGGAAAAAGAGGACCTTTAATCCAACAAGCAAAAGGAAAGACGCGCATCACTATCCGGATAGACGATGATATTCTCGAATGGTTCCGGAAGCAGGTTCACGCTGCAGGTGGAGGAAATTACCAAACACTCATCAATATGGCCCTGAGAGAGTACATAAATTCACAAAAGGACTCTCTTGAAGAAACCTTACGGCATGTTATCCGGGAAGAATTATCCACATACAGAAGGAAATTGCGTTAAGGGACAGAATGCAAAGATATGGGATATGCAGTATAGGTGACTGCACTGTTTGGAGAGATGAGGAGGCCGATCTAGCGGGATTTAAAACCTATTCAATTTTTGTTTGACCTCAATATATAGTTTTGATATTGTCATTACACAGATAAAGGAGGTTTCACAATGAAAAAAAACCTAATTCTAATGCTGGTGGTGGTTGGATTACTATTTCCTGCATGTTCTAAAAAATCGGAAACTCCCGCAGAAGCGCCAGCCACAGACAATCCATTTTTTGCCGAATATGACACTCCATACAAAGTCCCACCCTTTGATATCATCAAACCTGAACATTTTGTCCAGGCCTACGAAAAAGGGATGGAACAGCAAAAAGCGGAAATTGAACAACTCGTCAGTAACACGGAAGCCCCGACTTTTGATAACACAATCGCTGCTCTGGACCGGTCGGGTAAGCTGCTTTCCGATGTGTCCAGAGTATTTGGCGGATTAAGTGGAGCCAATACCAATGATGAGCTCAAAGC
>JBATYS010000535.1:0-5112 GCA_049674205.1 Candidatus Aminicenantaceae bacterium | reverse complement strand
AATGGGTCTTCGAGACGAATTCAGCATCGACAATATTCAGGATTTAATTTCTCAGGTAGAAGGCGAGAACAAACGATGATTCTTGTGGATGCAAATATCCTGCTCTATGCGGAGGATGAACTCAGTCCTCTTCATGAGGAAGCTCGGCAATGGTGGGATACACAACTCTCAGGAGAGCCCCCTGTATTTTTGTGCTGGCCGATTATCAATGCATTTGTACGCATCAGCACAAACAGGCAGATATTTAAAAACCCATTGACCATAAAACAAGCCATAAGGCGAGTCCAAAGCTGGCTCGATCAGCCGTGCGTTCGTTTAATTAATCCTACTGAGAGTCACTGGCGGATATTTCAGACAATGCTGAATGAAGGCCAAGCCATGGCAAATCTTGTCCCCGATGCTCACTTAGCGACCCTTGCTATAGAGCATGGATGTTTGCTTTATTCGACGGATTCTGATTTCAGCCGCTTTCCTAAACTTAAATGGAAAAATCCCCTCAAGACATGGACGTAAGATCGATTCTTAAGGAGAACGGGTCATCTCCCTTCTGGCCTCGGAGCCTTAGGCTCAAGGCTTGAAAGAGTTGTTTCATGGCCCGGTAGACGGGGATGTGTTCTGTTTCAGGTTTTTTTCGTCTTTTTTCATCAAGAACGACAAAGGGAGCAACCACATCTTGAATGGAGTGAGGCTTGCCGTTTTCCTTGAGCCACACCCAAGCGGCGTGGAGAGCGGCTCCCAAGGCCGCACCTTCACCTTCCACAGGAACGGTTTCAGCCTCGAAGACATTGGCGATCGTCTGGCACCAGGCCTCAGATTGCGACAAGCCTCCAGTCAGGCGGATTTCAGCTGTGTCCAGCGACATGCGACGGAAGCCATCGTAGAGGCTAAGAACATGACCCTCCAAGACTGCACGACAGAGGATTTCCTCGGTAAAATCCTCCAATCCGAATCCGAAATACACGGGGGCCGCATGGGGAAGGTCCGGTGTTCTTTCTCCGCTGTACCAGGGAATAAGTAATTTTCCAGCATTCCCCGGTTTCGTTTCCTGGACGATCTGGTTGAACTTTTCGTGGGTCAATCCATACAAAGTGAGGATTTGATTGTATCCGTTCGCCAGATTGGAGACACAGAGTAAAGGGAGGTAATATCCTGTACTATCGCAATAGGAAGCGATCTCCCCGGTGGGGTCGGTAAAAGGCTCTTCCATGAATGAAAACGCCGTCCCGCTGGTGCCCAGACTGACACTTACGATCCCTGGGCAGACATTGCCCGTGCCGATGGCTCCGTACATGTTATCTCCCGACCCGGCCCCGATCGTACAGTTTGGCGAAAACCCGTAGTTTTCAACCAGCATGCGCGATATATGCCCAATGCTTTGATCAGACGGTTTGATCGGAGGGAGTTTGTCTCTCAGTCCGGGATCGATTGCTTCGATGACTTTTTGGGACCATTTCCCAGTTCTAGGATTCCACAGTGCCATGCCGGATGTGTCACCCGGTTCCATGACCCGGACACCCCCTTCTTTTCCCCCGGTCAGAAACCAGTTGATGTAGTTGTGCACCACAAAAAAGGTCATCGACCTTTGATAGATTTCTCTTTCATGCCGGTACATGTGAAGAATTTTAGGGGCTGTATAACCTGTCCTCTGGCTGTTTCCCACTTCATGGATCATGGCCGTCTGGCCACCCAAACGGTCTGTTAATATTTCACACTCCTCAGCCGTTGAGAAGTCGTTCCACAATTTGCTCCGTTCACGTGACAGATTCCCCTCAGCATCCATTGCAACGAGGCCGTGCTGTTGGCCCGAGACAGAAATGGAGAGAATATTTTCCTGAGAGATATCCGATGCTTTCAACCGTGAAAAGATCAAAAGCAAGGCATCCACCCACATCTGAGGGTCGGATTCGGAAACTCCGGGAGCAAGGCCTTGGGTCACGCCGTTTTGAGTCTCGTACTTCGGTAAATCCACATCATAGCTCACAGAATCTACATAGATCACTTCCTCAGCTTCAGTATCCACAACGACCAGCTTGCAACTCTGTGTAGAAACATCTAAACCCGCAAAAAGTCCTTTTTCCATAATGATATTCTACCAGTTTTTGATAAGGATCTCCTCCAGTTCACCCCGGTGAGATTCCGGATGGAGGTGGCACTCTATGATCTTTTCATGGGGAAGGCGGCTGACTCTCTCTTTCATTTTTTCAAGCGCCAGAATGTTTAATTCCACAGCCTTTTGGACCGGCATGTTCTCGGGATTGATGTCGATCCCGAAATACTCCTTGTAACCGTAGGCCCAGAGAGAATACAGCAAGGCTTCGGTCTCTTGGGGATTGACCACACCTATGTTGTTGTCCTGGTCGTAGTTACCGTCCGGTTGGCTGTTCCAGTGTGTGTGTGCGAGACGCCCGTCCATCATCACCAAGGAAAAAACCGCTGGAAGGATCTCGAAGCTCATCTTGACATGACCCACTTCTGGATTTAGGCCGACCAATGCATGTCCTTCCTCGAGCAGCTGCCTGTTTTCTGGATTCTTCAATTTCTTTTCGATCCGTTGTGCGGCCAATAAACCCTCTGCTGTCGTGCGGTAAATATTGTTTGGCGCTGGCTCATATCCCTTGGGCTCGATAGCAACTCGCACTCCCGGCACCGAGTCCATAGCCTCTGCCATGGCCGTTTCAAACAGATCCCACATCTGCATATAGGGCTTTCCGTGCAAGTAGCGGTAGCCGTCCATTCCGGGCCAGGAGATAGCCATATCTGCACCAATGTCTTTGATCAATTTCAGTCCACCAACGGCGACTTCTTTTGCTTTTTTTCGAATGTCAGGATCGGGATTGGAGAGTGACCCGAACTCAAACATTTTATTGTAAAAGTGTGAAAAAGGGACAGCGACCAATCGGATCCCGGTCTCTTCTTCCAGCTGTTTATATAGATGAGCGTTCTCCTCATTCACTTCATCGGGATAATGAGCTTCGATGCCCTTTACTCCCAGCTTGGCCATTTCAGCAGCCATTTCGATCCGATCGGGAATTGTGGCTTCTTTCACGAACCGTTCATGAAATCGTCCTCCGGCTGGCGTGAAATACCAGATGCCTACTGAGACATTGATCTCCAGTTCCTTCTTGAGGTTTTGAAGCATCTTATCTGGGGAGATGGCCAAATTCTGGTAACGAAGATCTTTGAGCTTGTTATTCATTTTATTCCTCCACAACACTCCAGAATTATTCATAAAATCCACGAGCACATTCATGGTACGCTGCTTTGCAGCTCCGGCGACCTCGGCTCATGAATACCTCAGGTGAACAATTATAATATTTGGAAAATTGCTAAAAAAGCAATTTTATTCTCTTTCTTTAAGACAGGATCAATGGTGAGAAGTACAGAAGGACCAGGGCAAGGATAACGATGACGATCACAGAAAGGACAACATCTCTGGTGTTCCAGCTTGCTCGAGAGCGGGCTTTATCGGCAGCAACAGTTGTGGCATAGGTAAGCCCTTGGATCTTTTCATATGTCGGTGCAGGAGTGAGGAGACTCACCCCGACCAACACCATGATGCAGACCAAAAACAGGAAGATACAGAAATGAAGAAAATTTATATTTGCGAAGGTATACAACACACCGCTCAGATCTTCCTTGACAATCTCTAAGACCAACCGGCTCATGCCCAGTAAAAATCCACCCACAAGTGCAGTCATAGCTCCACGGGCGTTTATCCGTTTAAAGAACAATCCCAAAAGAAAAACAGCGGCAATGGGTGGAGCGATATAGGCCTGCACGCTCTGAATATAGTGGTAGAGTTCTCCGGAAATGTACTTCATAAAGGGAATCCAGAGGATCCCAGATACAACGACCACGCCGGTCGCTATGCGCCCCACGGTGACCAGTGTCCTTTCTGATGCCTCAGGCTTGAGTTTTTGGTAGATGTCCATGGTGAACAACGTAGAACAAGAGTTGAATACCGCTGCTAAAGAGCTCATGAGTGCAGCGAGAAGTCCTCCGGCAACCAAACCTCTGAGTCCGGTGGGCAAGAGTGTTTTAACCAGTGTGGGGAATGCCTGGTCTGCCTCAAGAAGTTGGAAATGGCCAGTTTGAGAAAGAGCATATGCTATGACACCAGGAATGATAAATATAAAGAAGGGGAGTAGCTTCAGATAGGCTGCAAATATAGTCCCTCTCCGTGCCTGAGTTTCATTCCTTGCCGCCAGCGTACGCTGAACGATGTACTGGTCCGTACACCAATACCAGAGGCCCACGATAGGTGGGGCAAAGATCATCCCTGTCCATGGAAAGTCTGGATGGTTAGCTGGAAGGAATAGGTTGAGGCGGTCGAATCCAGCGATGGATACCAGATTATTCCACCCTCCGATTTTGATCAGTCCGATGACGGTGACTGTCACTGATCCTGCAATGAGGACAAGTGTCTGAAGTGTTTCAGTGTAGATCACAGCCTTCAATCCTCCAACTATCGTGTAGATGCCGGTGAGGATGACGACGATCAACGCTCCTGTCCAAAAATCGATCCCCATGAGGGTCTGAAAAACAACGGCGCCAGCATAAACTGTGACCGAAACCTTTGTGAGTACGTATCCGATGAGTGTGACCAGGGACAGAAACCACCTTGCCTCCGGTGAGTATCGCTTTTCCAGGAATTCCGGCATAGTAAAGACTTTGCTGCGCATATAAAAAGGCACAAACACCCACCCCAAGAGAAGAACCAGCCACGAATGGAGTTCATAGTGCCCCATGACCACTCCGGATTTAGCCGCAGTGCCCGCCAGCCCCACGATGTGTTCAGAACCGATATTGGAGGCAAAGATGGAGGCCCCGATCACAAACCAACCCACATGCCGGCCTGCCAGGAAGTAATCCGTAGGCGATTCTTGTTTTTGCCGGAGAACCCAGAGGGCAATTCCAAGGATGACGGAAAAATACAGTCCAACGACTACCCAATCCAGTGCTTGAAAAGAATTCATCTCTTTATTGTAATTCTTGTTTGGTGATTAAACTCATCCTCCGCCACTGATGGGAATGAAAGCAATAAGATCATCTTTTTTGAGTTTTTCACCGCGCTTGATGTAAGACTCTACAAACTGTTTGTTGATGAATATC
>JBATYS010000534.1:0-2695 GCA_049674205.1 Candidatus Aminicenantaceae bacterium | reverse complement strand
CTCGGAATCATACTTGCAGGGATCGGGCTTTCCCATCGTTTTAAAAGGATCAACAACAAATCTCTCTATCCGGAGATTACCGAGATCTTAAACAAAGGAGGCAGTTATGGATAGACGCCGTTTTTTTCAAACTTTACTCTCAGCTCCACTCCTCACTCCCCTGCTGCTGGCTTCCCAGCCCAGAGAATCCGACCGTGAGGTCTACTTAATCTCAGACACGCCGCACACACATCTCCCCGTTCTCCTCAAAGAGCTTCTCCGAGGCCGATTTGGCCTGCCGGGTTCTTTTGCTTTTAACGATTACTCTCCCCACAAAAACACACTGAAACATGCTCTCTCCCGATCCGGGTGGCAGCTTGCCCCTCATCCCTCTGAAGCGGATCTAAAAATATCATTCCGTACTTTGCACCAGCCCGCCAGCCCTTCATTTACTCTAGTCAAAGATGGAAAGATATGGGATGTTCGGTCCTGGACCCTCCGCTCGCTCTGGCAGGAGATGGCACAAAGGCACTCTCCATCTTCATTCTTGACCGTCGCCTCTTTGACTAGACAAGGCTCCGGGAGGAGTGACGGGGAAATCGTTACCGTCTACATGAATGGACATAAAAAGGACGCTTTTCCTCTCAAGAATAATCTCCAGAGATCTTACGCCATACACTTGGGCCGCATCACCGTTCAAATCGCAAACGGAAGTGCCCGCGTCGCAGAGTCTTCCTGCAGTCACAAGATCTGTCTCTATTCTCCGCCTGTCTCCCTGTCAGGAGAGCGTATCATCTGCGCCCCCAACCATTTTCTCCTCGAAGTCCAGGGGAACACCGTCGACACAGTTATCGGCTGATCTTCAAGGATTTCTTCGGCTGGATCGGTAAAGGGAGGCCTGTTTACTCAGATCGCAGAGCGCTCGTGGCTCAGAGCTCCTTCACATAGATGTTCCTGAAATACACGGGTGATATGCTGTCATGGTTCTGGAGGCCGATGTATCCTTCCGCTGCAAAATCCTTGATCTTGCCCCTGGGTTCAGCTTTCCAGTCGATCATCTCCACCCCATTCAGCTCGACCTGGATAATATCTCCCCGGAAAGTGATCTTGTAAAAATTCCATTCTCCCGTTGGTCTAAAGGCATCCGACCTTGGCGCTTCCGCATCGTAGACCGCACCCGTCTTGTGGATCCCGCTCCCGCAGTCATAGATCTGGACCTCGAAGGAGTGATAGATGTAATCATCGCTGGTGGGAATTTCTGGGATTCTGAGGAAGATCCCTGAATTAGTATCCGTTTGGAAACTTTTAAATTCCAACTCCAGAACAAAATTCCTGTATCTTTTTCTACTGTACCAGAGAAGACCCATCCCTCCCTGGCTTTTGAGAACACCTGTTTTTTCATCGAGCACAAAATACCCCGGGCCGTAGTGGTTCCATCCGTGTTTGGAGAATGTCCCATTCCACCAGCTGAGGATCTCTTCAAATCCTTCATAATAGGTGATGCTTTTTATGTATTCGATCCCTTTTTTTATGGGAGGAGCAGGGTTGAGGGCATCGGCCTCTTTCTCATATTCCACAGCAAGATAACCACGGAAATTCTGATTGGTCAGCTCAGCAAGGATTTCGTGAACATTGGCCTCCCCCTGGCCGAAGAGGACATCCTCAGCCTCTAATACTCCGAATGCATCCAGGTCCTTCAAGTGGACATCGATGATGCGCCCTTCGAGCATCTTGAGGCCCTCCAAAGGCTTAACTCCTGATCTCATCCAATGCCCCGTGTCCACACACGCCCCGATCCGTTCATCTAGCCCCTTGATCCGTTCCAAAACCGATTCTGGCCGCGCGTATTTTGATGGAGCGGGGTGGTTGTGGATGGCGACATTGATGTTGTACTCCTTGACCATTCGCTCAAGGAGAGCAAAGTCGTCAAACTTGGGCTCTGCAACGACAGTCCGGATCCCCAATTTTTTGGCAAAATCAAAAACTTTGCGCATGTCCTCTTCTGTGTTGTCAAATTCGACCACACCATACGCGATCAAGTACTGGCCATGTTCCTCAAGCTTTCTCTGCACCCACTGAATGTTTTCCTCGCTGAGGTTATGGTCGAACTCGACCTCGGATTTATCCGGCCTTAACACTTGCCCCGGATAGGGCTGAACAAAATCGATTCCGAGCGCTTTTGCTTTTTCAAGCGCCTCTTGGAATGAATACTCCCTGAAGGTCCAGCACTGGATGGCGATCGGAAATTTTCTAATACGAATATCTTTGTATTCGGAGGACTCCGCGGGCGATCTCTTCTCTCTCTTAATTGAATCTATTTTTGAAAATTTCGGCATATTGATGGCCGCAAACACGATGGAAGATAAAAGAAGAAGCTCCAAGATCACATAAACTTTTTTTCTCATGTCCTTCCCTCCCTGGATCAAGCTCCATGCTATTTAAAAATCAGACGATCTTATTCTGAACGGGATCCCACTCCACACGCCGTCCTTCAAGATAGGACTTGGTGGCCATATGGCATGTGATCGCTTCCTCAAAGCCGCGGTTGATATCGCAACTCGGTTTTTCTCCTGTCCGGATACAATCTATCCATTCCTTAACATGGAGATGGGTGATATCCACATGTCTGCCTCCCCGGTATGTATACATCAATCCTTTGGTTGCGAAATATTTTTCTGTGGCCGACGTGATGGTGTCGATGCCTTTGGAACCAGGA
>JBATYS010000533.1:0-4770 GCA_049674205.1 Candidatus Aminicenantaceae bacterium | reverse complement strand
CAACTTTCCTGTGAGGTAACTCATGAGAAGAGCGACCAGAAAAAACACCCCCCAAGAGGTTAAAACGTTTGTGATGAGAGCATCCATCGAGATCGGGGCTGATGAATCAGACGAATAGTAAGGAATAATTCCCAAGTACATCCCATCTATCAGGGCAGCAAACAAAACGCCTGAGAGGATGGCAGTGATATAAGCGGCGCTGCTCGAGAGGACGATACTGGCAGCAATGATCTCGAAAATATATAGAAAATAGAAAGACCCCTTCAATCCCCCGGAGAAATAGACAAGCGCTGTGATCGACAACAGGTCAAAGAAAACCTGGACATAGACCTGCAATGTGTAATTTTTTCCCAAAACGTAGAGCAGAAAATACACCAAGGATAAGAAATATGCAGTGAAAATCAGATAAAAGGCACTCAACGAAAGAGTGGCGGATGTTGCATAATGAATGGTGACAACAGAGATCAATATAGTTGTGATGATGATGACTCGAAGGAGTATGAACCAGAATATGTCTTTTCTTCGTGTGCTCATACGACAGGCTCCAGTAATCCCACCCCGTCTGCTTCAGAGACGGGGATAGCGGCACCACACATTCTTTGTGGAGTTGTTCTTTCCCTATTCCCCTGAGGACTTTCGTTACAACTGTTGGATGAGGCTGAATATCGGAAGATACATGGAGATAACGATCGTACCGACCATCCCTCCAACAAAGATGAGCAGAACAGGTTCCATGACGGCCAGAAGGTTCGACACGGACGCTTCCACTTCTTCATCGTAGAAATCAGCAAGTTTGGTCAACATTTCATCCAAAGTTCCAGTCGCTTCCCCTACTCCGATCATCTGAATGAGCATAAAGGGAAAATGACCAACCTCCTTAAAAGCGTCTGTGAGGCTCGTCCCTTCAGCCACAAGGGAACGGGCTCGCATGATCTGATCTTCGATGATAACGTTGCCTGCTGTCGAAGATGTGATCTTCAGGCTCTCCAACATCGGAACGCCTCCAGAAAGGAGAGTAGCCAGAGTCCTCGTCACTCGAGACAAGCCCACCTTTTCTAGGAGGGAACCAAAAAGTGGCATCCTCAATAACCATCGATCGATCACTTTGCGCCCGGATTCCGTTCGTCTCGCATACCTGAAAGCAAAGACGAGAGCAATTATTCCAGCGAATATGAACAGGATGTATTTCTGGACAAATACACTCAAGGCCATTATGAACGCTGTAAGACTGGGTAGTGTGGCCCCGAGTTCTATGAAGATGTTCGCAAAAACAGGGATAACCTTCCACAGCATAAAAATCACAACTATAACCGCAAAAATGACAATCGCCGAAGGATAGATCATCGCCTGCTTTATCTGAGATCTCAAACGAACAATCTTTTCAAGAAACTCGGATAAACGTCTCAACATAATATCCAAAGAACCGCTTTGCTCTCCAGAGGCGACAAGGTTGCAATACAGGTCGTCAAAAACCCTCGGAAATTTTTTCTTGGCTTGGTTGAGGGTCGATCCTGCTTCGACATCACTCCTGATATCCTTGATCACCTGCTTAAAATACTTGTTCTTCGTCTGCTCGGCTAAAATCGTCAACCCTTGGATCAATGGGAGCTCAGCATCGATCAAAACCGACAGCTGTCGGCTGTACACGGCCAACTCTTTGAGTTTGACCTTCTGTGTTTTGAGAAAAGGTATCCGTAATTCTGCTTTTTTCCGTTCAATATCGATGACTGTGATTTGCTCCCTTTGGAGGGCCTCCGATAGATCCTCCACAGAGCGTGAGACTCGCCTTCCCTCGACGATATCTCCGTAACGGTTTTTTCCCTTCCATTGATAAATTGGCATTGTTCACCCCTCTTTATTTTCTCATTTGTTCGGGAGAAAAGGACCTTGAAGTCACTTTCAGTCCTTCCCTTCTTTGCATGATATCTGTTAACTCTTCTTGCTTGGATGTGATATTCATGGCCGTCTCGTATGTGATCTGTTCTTTAAAATACAAGCTGGCTAACGATTGATTAAAAGTCTGCATCCCGTACTTTTCCTGTCCCATCTGCATGGCCGCATAGATCTGGTGCTCTTTGTTCTCTCTAATGAGATTCCGGATGGCCGCATTCGGGATGAGAATCTCCATCGCAAGGACTCTTCCTTTCCCATTGGCATGAGGCAAAAGCGCCTGGGTTATGACAGCCTCCAGAGTCATAGACAGCATAACTCTAACCTGGGACTGGTAGGACGATGGAAAAATATCGATTATTCTCGAAACGGTCTCCACGGCAGAATTGGTGTGCAGAGTGGAGAAGGTCAAATGTCCGGTCTCCGCTACCCGCAGGCAAGATTCAACTGTCTCCAGGTCTCGCATCTCACCAACCAGCACAACATCCGGGTCCTCTCGTAAAGCAGACCGGAGGGCATTCGGATAGGAAAGAGTATCCACAAAAAGCTCTCTCTGGTTGATGATGGATTTTTGGGGAGTAAAGAAATATTCGATCGGGTCTTCGATGGTGAGAATGTGGACAGGCCTCTCTTTGTTGACATGGTTGATCATACAGGCCAATGTCGTCGATTTTCCGCATCCCGTGGGGCCTGTCACCAAGACCAGCCCTCTGGGCAAATAGCAGAGTTGGGCAAGCCTTTGGGGGATCCCCAACTGGGAAAAACTCCACATGACGGGCAAAAATCTTCGAAACGCTGCGGCCACTGCTCCCTTCTGCATGAAAACATTTCCCCTGAAGCGTCCAAGATCTTGAACACCGAATGAAAAATCCAGCTCCATTTTTTCCTCAAACATTTTTTTCTGCCGGTCGGTCAACAGGGCGTAGATAAGATTCTTCGTTTCCGCTGGTGAGAGCGGCGGGTGGTCGAGCGAGATGAGTATTCCATGGATCCGCAATCTAGGGGGAACGTGAGTTGTGATGTGCAAATCGCTGGCATCTTTTTCCACAGCGATCTGTAATAATTCTTGGATTGTTAAAGCCATTTTATACCTCCATGTCTCTCACTGTTTCTCTCAATACTTCTTCGATTGAGGTGATACCTTCTTTAATCTTTATAAGCCCGCTCCGCCTCAGAGTGATCATCCCCTGCTCTATGGATTTCTTTTTGAGCTCCTTTGAATGGGCCTTGGCCAGAATAAGGTCCTTGATCTCATCTGTCACTTCCATAACTTCAAAAAGTCCAACTCGTCCTTTGTATCCAGTGTTGTGGCAAACGTTACATCCCACAGGTTTGTAGGCTTTGACTTTCGGTGCTTCTTTAGCCGTGTATCCAATATCCACGAGTGCCTCGTTCGTAAGATTGTGTTTTGCTCGACATTTCTTGCACAGCCGCCTTACCAAACGTTGGGCGACGATCATGCACACTGAATCGGCCACTAAAAAAGTTTCCACATTCATGTTCACAAGCCTGACGACCGTACTCGCCGCATCATTGGTATGGACCGTGGAAAATACAAGATGTCCGGTGAGCGCTGCCTTAATCGCAATGTCGACCGTCTCAAAATCACGCATCTCTCCAACAAGCATGATATCCGGGTCTTGACGCAAGAAACTTCGTAGTGATGTGGAAAAGCTGAGCCCGATCTCATCCCGAATATTTACCTGATTTATACCGGGGATATAAAACTCAACAGGGTCTTCGGCTGTCATGATATTTTTTTCCATCGAGTTGATCGTGGAGATGGCAGAATACAGGGTGTTTGTTTTTCCGCTTCCCGTAGGCCCTGTGACAAGCACGATCCCCCAAGGCCTTCTGACGCCTTGCTTAAACAACTCCAGGGATTCTTTTTCAAAACCTAATTCTTCCAGGTTGAGTTTCAGCATCGATTTATCAAGGATACGCACGACAACTTTTTCTCCAAAAATCGTGGGGACGCTGGAGACACGCATATCCACCTCTTTCTTGTTTCCGTTCTCGAGCTTGACTCTCATCTTGATCCGGCCATCCTGAGGCAGCCGCTTTTCCGCAATATCCATGTTCGAGAGGATCTTCACACGCGAGATCACAGGATTCTTGAACTTCATCGCCAAATTCATCATTTCATACAGCGTGCCATCCAGTCGATAGCGCACACGGAAGGCCTTCTCATAGGGCTCAAAATGCACGTCACTGGCGCCTTTTTTAATGGCATCGATAAAAACCGTGTTGACGAGAGTGATGATCGGCGCCTCTTCCGTTGAGTGGACCAGTTCTTCGATGTCATAATCCTCTTCGCCCTCTTCGATAATATTGACGGTCGTATCCTCGGCTTGTTCGATCTCGTCAACGATCTGCTTCACACGCAGCGAGTCCGAGGATCCATAGTATTTTTTGATCGCATTCGTGATCCCCGTTTCAGATGCGATAACGGGCTGGATGCTGAGCCCGGTCCTGAACCGGATATCCTCGATGACATCCAAGTCGGTCGGATCCACCATTGCCAAGGTCAAAAAGGACCTGATCCTGTGAATGGGCATGATCAGATACTTCTTGGCAATCTCCACAGGGATCAGGTTGATGACATCAGGATAGACCTCGAATTGGTCAAGGTTGATATAAGGATAGCCCAGCTGGCGACTCAAAGCCTGGGCCATATCCTCTTCGGAAATATAGCCGAGGCTCACAACAGCTGTGCCAGTGCTGACATCGTTTTTCTCTTGAAAATCCTGGATTTCCTTTAACTGCTCCTTATCGAGAAGCTTTTCTTTTACGAGTAATTCGCTTAAGTTAGATCCCATCGTTATCGTCCATTTACAATAATGAGTTTAACAATTTTTGTCAATACAAAGAAACAATCTA
>JBATYS010000532.1:0-1748 GCA_049674205.1 Candidatus Aminicenantaceae bacterium | reverse complement strand
ATCGACAATTACTACTGGCTTAACGAGCGGGACAATCCTGAAGTCGTCGCATACTTGGAGGCGGAGAATGCCTACAAAGATACCATGTTGGCCCACACCAAGGATTTCCAGGACAAGCTCTACAACGAGATCGTAGGACGGATCAAACAGACCGATATGTCTGTTCCCTATAAGGATCAGGGATATTTTCACTATACGCGATATGAAGAAGCGTATGAATACCCGATCTATTGCCGCAAAAAAGGGAGCTTGGACGCAGAAGAGCATATCATCCTGGATGTCAACGAAATGGCGAAAGGGCATGACTTTTTCAATGTTGCCGGCTATTCCACGAGCTCTGACAATAATCTGATCGCTTATGGTGTGGATGCGATCAGCCGCAGGCTTTACACGCTCTATTTCATGGACTTAACCACGGGTAAAGTTTTGGAGGACAAGATCCTTAACACATCGGGACGGGCCGCATGGGCCAACGATAACAAAACCGTCTTCTACGCGCTGAAGGATACAAGCACGCTGCGCCCCTATAAGATCATGAAACATGTTTTGGGGACCGACGTCTCTGAAGACAAAGTGATCTACACCGAAGAGGATGAAACTTTCAATATATTTGTCTTCAAAACCAAGTCGAAGAAATTCCTTATGATTGCCTCTGTGCAGACCTTGTCGACGGAATTTAAGTATTTGGATGCAGATCGTCCTGATGGTGATTTCCAGATCATACAGCCCCGCGAGAGAGACTTGGAATACCGAGTGGACCATTTCCAAGACAAATTCTACATCCTCACAAATTGGGATGCCAAAAATTTCAGACTGATGGAAACTCCGGTCGATAAAACAAGCAAAGAGAACTGGACAGAAGTCATCCCCCACCGGGAGGATGTCCTTCTTCAAGAACTCGAGATCTTCAAGAATCACCTCGTTCTGGGAGAGCGAAAAAATGGCCTGACACAGATCCATATCATCAAGTGGTCCGATATGTCCGAGCACTATCTCGACTTTGGAGAGGAAGCTTATGTGGTTTATATGTCGATGAATCCTGATTTCGACACGGACCTTTTACGGTATAACTACACATCTCTCACGACTCCCCGCTCTGTTTTCGACTATGATATGGTGAGTGGAGAAAAAAAGCTGCTGAAGCAGCAAGAAGTGGTCGGGGATTTCGATCCCGGCAATTATGTCACCGAGCGCCACTTCGCAACGGCAAGGGATGGCACAAAGGTTCCGATCTCTTTAGTCTACAGAAAGGGGCTAGAAAAGGACGGTGACAATCCACTCCTGCTCTATGGATATGGCTCATATGGGGCGAGCATGGACCCGGTCTTCAGTTCCGACAGGTTGAGCTTGCTGGACAGAGGATTTGTGTTCGCCATTCCGCACATCCGGGGGGGCTCAGAGATGGGACGGTACTGGTATGAGGAAGGAAAGCTGCTTAAGAAGAAAAACACCTTTTATGATTTTATCGATTGCGGTGAATATCTGGTGGAGCAAAAATTCACCAGCCCGGATAAAATGTTTGCCATGGGAGGAAGCGCCGGAGGTTTGTTGATGGGGGCTGTTGTGAACATACGTCCCGACCTGTGGAAAGGTGTCATTGCAGATGTCCCCTATGTGGATGTGATCACTACGATGTTGGATACGAGTATTCCGCTTACCACGGGGGAGTTCGATGAGTGGGGCAATCCGCAGAACAAGGAATATTATGATTACATGCTCTCCTACTCTCCCTATGATCAGGTGGAAGC
>JBATYS010000531.1:0-2575 GCA_049674205.1 Candidatus Aminicenantaceae bacterium | reverse complement strand
GCAAACTTCCACTCCTCTGGCTTGTGGAGACCTACATCCCATGGGCGGTGTATCATCCTGTCATTCGACGACTCCAGAAAAAAGTGAGGTTTGTGCATCGAGGCTGCCGTGCAGGTCGTGACAGATTAACGATCAACCCAACAGGATCTCTTTCACCCTGTGTGTGTATGGACGTGCCAGAGGCTTATTTTGGGAACGTCCGCCATGATGATCTCCAGGATGTTTTTCAAAATTCAAATGGTTGTCTGTTATTCCGAGACCCACAAGAGTATGGAATCTGCAAAGGATGTCCGAACATTATGAAATGTGGCGGTGGTTGTCGGGCTTCAGCATTTGCTCTGACCGGGCGACTTGACGCCGATGACATGTCCTGTCCATTATGGCAGCGCAGGGATCAAAAGAAAATAAGCACCCATGATGTCCCCTGAAACTCCTCAACTGTGGAAACGCATAACAAAGGAAAGCATTTTGCGATTCCCACTGATTGACCATGCCGATTTGACTATGATAAGCTCACTGGATGATATCAAGGGTGAAGAATTAGCACATGAGGATCGATGAGCTTCCTTTTTAGACATTTTCCATCAGCGAGTGCTGTGTTCAACACAAATTACAGAGCCCTTCGACTCTATATCTCCAATCGATCCCTGAAAGCCTGGGGTGCTGCATTGTCACATTTCTGGAAACGGATGCGAGGTCGTCCTGCGCCCGCCTTTGTTACAATAGCGGTCACATACAAATGCCAGAGCCGTTGCGAACACTGTTATTCTGACTCCCCAACGCGGCCTCTAGAAAAAGAACTCACCACCGAAGAACTCAAATCCGTGATCCGGCAGGTGCGAGGTCTGGGAGCAATGGCTGTTCATTTCTCGGTAGGAGAGCCTCTTTTACGAAAAGATATCTTCGACCTGGTCTCATACGCTCGAAGTCTCGGTTTGCAAACCCGAGTAAACACCAATGGGATCCTTCTGAATGAAGAGAACGTAATACGGTTAAAGGCAGCCGGGTTGACAGAATGTGGTGTCTCTCTGGATAGCGCCGATCCGGCCGTCCACAATAAGTTTCGTGGCATTGAGGACCTGCATGAACAGACGATACGCGGCATCCGAATGCTCCGCAAGTTCGGTGTGTCCTGTCGAATAATGACAGTTGCTTTGAAGGACAGTATTCCGGAGGGAGTGGAAGAAACCATCGCCCTCGGGAAGAGGCTGGATGCCAGTTACATGTATATTCTACTGCCCATCGCCAGCGGTGGCTGGGATGGTGCGTACGATCAAATTTTAAATTCTCGTGAACGGACTCAGATCCGGGCATTGCAGGATTTATCGTTTGCACATCTCGAGATGCCAACCGAGAGGACGAACTGTTGTGTCTTCAGGAAGTCCATACTTTATGTCTCTGCGAACGGAAACGTTATGCCCTGTGCGTTCGTTCCCTTTGTTATAGGCAATGTCAAAGAGAAGCCACTGGAGCTGTTGTGGCAATACCATACCGCCAACTTGAATTTGGTATGTCGCGGGGATTGTCCGATAAATATCCCCGCAGAACGTGAAGCAATGCGCGAACATGTCTCTAGCGTTGCAGATGAACTGAGGTCGGCGTCATCGGATGATACTTATACCCCCGTATAAGCATGTCAATCTCAATGAATGAATCATCGCCTCACTAATACAAAGTGTGAGTGAAATTGACACCATATTCCTAGCTTTGATTATATCTGTCTAAATATGGTCTTCAGCTAAAGGAGAAAATGATGAGGGGCAACATTACACTCGTTGTGATTGCAATTGTAGTATTTATTCTAGCTGGGACATTCAGTTGTCAAGGAGAAAAGGTCATGGATAAAAAATCACATGCCAAGGATCAGGTCAATAATTGGAAAGTCCATGATCCCGACAGGCCTCAGCCGCCTGTGGTTGATCCAGGCCCTTCCAGCCCGGCTGTTCCTCCTCCATCTGATGCAGTTGTGCTCTTTGATGGGAAAGATCTTTTCCAATGGGAAGACACAAATGGCCAACCGGCCCGCTGGAAAGTCGAAAAGAGCTATATGGAGGTCGTAAAAAAAACCGGAGATATCCGTACCAAACAAAAATTCGGCGATTGTCAGCTCCATGTCGAGTGGGCAGCGCCGGCGGAGGCAGAGGGCGAAGGTCAAGACCGAGGAAACAGCGGCGTATTCCTGATGGCGCTCTACGAGGTTCAGGTGCTGGATTGTTACCAAAACCAGACCTATCCGGATGGCATGACAGCCGCTGTCTACGGACAGTATCCCCCTCTGGTCAACGCCTGTCGGCCTCCGGGCGAATGGCAGACCTATGACATCATATTTTTTCGTCCCCGCTTTGGTGTCGACGGCGGTTTGACCAGACCGGCCACTATAACCGTTTTTCACAACGGGATTCTCATCCAGGATAACGTGGAATTAACAGGACCAACGGAACATAAAAAGCGTCCTCCCTACAATCCTCACCCGGATAAATTACCCCTTCTGCTCCAGGATCATGACAATCCCGTCCGATTCAGGAATATCTGGATACGCGAGTTACTGGAAGCGAAAGAATAACAAAGGTCTCCC
>JBATYS010000530.1:0-3132 GCA_049674205.1 Candidatus Aminicenantaceae bacterium | reverse complement strand
GATGACAGACGATCTTCCTAACAATCCTGGTGGAGAAGAAAAACGAATATATCCCCGGATGGAAATATTCAAAAAAATGACTTATCGGGAACTCGTACCGTCAGGAGAAGAGGGTATTATTCAGGATGTCAGCGAAGGTGGATTGTGTCTTCTCCTGAACAAGGAATTTACTCCTGGCACAATTCTTGAAGTGAAGTATGAGCTTCAATCCCCAACTCCCAAACCGATCGAGTCAATTGTCAAAGTTATCTGGCAGAAAAAAACCAACAAAGGAATGCTTACAGGAGTGCAATTTATCCCGTAACAGAACACAACTGCATAAATCCTGGCAACAATTCACTTCATTTTTTAGAAAGATCGTTGTAGATGATCGTTACAAACATCTCTGCAGGAACTCCTATCCCCATCTTTTCGAATCCTTCTGTAGGATCGGATGCGAGGATTTCTTCGAGTGTTTTTCCTTCTTTCATCTTATTCCTGACACAATCGCGAACAGTTACCAACAAATGACGATATTTTTTCAATCCCCTACGGTCCGATAAAGGACCATGCCCAGGGATTATTTTTGTCTCCTCATCAACCATTTCGAGTAAGTGATCAACGGCTTTAATCATGCCATTTATAGACCCACCATGAGGAATATCGATAAAAGGAAATCCACTGGAAAAAATGATATCCCCCGTATGCAAAACATTCGCATTTTTGAAATGAATAACGATATCTGAATCAGAGTGAGCGTTTTTGATATGGAACACATAAATCTCGCCACCATTAAAATGGAGTGTTATGGATTTGGCAAAAGTCACCGTGGGAAGTGCAGCTTCAGGATAAGGGGGCACTTTTGTATCGAATAAGGGATGGTATTGCTCGGCTATCATACGTTTTCGAGTATCATTCTGAGCAATAATAATCGCGCCCCCCTCAGCCAAGGGTTTGTTGCCACTGACATGATCGTAATGCCAGTTTGTATTAAGAACATAACGGATCGGTACGTCCTTGATCGCTGCAATCGCGGCTGTAACTTTCTCGTTCAGCTCGGCAAACTGACTGTCGACCAAAAGAGCACCATCATCCCCGATACAGACACCGATGTTTCCGCCATCGCCAAACAGCACGTATACTCCAACCCCGGCTTCCTCAGTTTTGATCTCGACCTTTTCAAACTCCTGGGCGAATGATGAAGAGAAAGAAAAAATAAATAGAAATATTATGACAATGCACAAATGTTTTTTCCAAAGGAAAGACATCCCCACCTCCTTCTTTTCTGTTTGTGTCCTTTACCAATTAACGGGAAACAATCCCAGTTTTATCACCGGTTTATTCGCCTTTGAGGATAGCGAGTTTTTTTTTGGCATCCTCCGCTTCAATCAATCCCGGATCCGCATCTTTCCATAGCTCGAGGAATCTCTCATACTGCTCGATGGCCTTAGAGGACTGGCCTTTTTCTTCATACAGTTTAGCCACCTCCAAATGAAACTTCGGATGGATCAAATGCCTATCCCGACTGTCCGGATCAAAGGTGATCAACCTCTCGTATTCGGCAATCGCTTTGTCCAAATCTCCTGCCTGATTGTAAGCTCTCGCCAGAACATCCCGCATGAGCGGCATATTATAGGGACCGATAGTATCCGTATGGAGGTTAGGAATGTCCGGGAGCGTAGCTTTTTCCATGACCTCAATGGCTTCTCCTGGAGAGCCTTCGGCCATTAATATCTCTGCCTGAAGAATAGCACTCTCATAGGCTCCATCTTTTTGTGCGGCAGGACTTAATTCAGGAAAGATGGCTTTTATCTCATTCAGCCTTGTTTGTGCGGATTCCATTTTTCCCTGTTTTATCTCCAACATGCCGATATTAAAATCATAGGCAGCACGCCAGCTTTTAGAATTTGGGAAAAATGAAAGAAGGACATCCCACGCTTTTTGAAGATACTCGCTACTGAGCTCAAGCTCCCCTAGTTCGTAATACCACCATCCTCTCATGTAAGCGAGCGATACTTTTCGGGGCCAATCATCCGCTTCCTCAGCCCAATTTTCTGCAATATGTAGGCTGTTGAACGCCCCTTCTTTCTTGCCAAGTAGGAAATTATACATTCCTTGCCAAAAAAATCCCTCGGCTTTTCTTCCGGGAGCCGGCACGCTATTGATGTCATGATCGAGCCATAACATGGATTCAGCATAATCTTCTTTTAATGCATAGATGTAAGCAACCCGGTATCCCACACCAAAATCAGGTTTAATCTTCAGGGCTTTTTCATAATTTAAAATTGCCTCATCGAGACGTCCCATCCGGAAATACTGCTCTGCCATGGAGTCGAGAGGATTGGCATCTTCGGGATAGTGATTCGCATACTTCTGGAAACATTCGACTGCTTTTTCATATTCACCCATATCCGAATATACATAACCGAGTGCATTCAGGATAAACCCGTCAGCAGGAGCCAATTCTAGAGCTTTCTGGTATTCATTTAAGGCTTCCTCGAATAAATCTCTGCTCTGGTAATAAAAACCCAATTCATAATGAGCATCTTTCTCATTAGGATATTTTTCTATCAGTTCTTTGAGAATGCGAACCTTCTTCTCTGAATCTCTCTCGATGGATGATGCATATTCGGCGAGGATATAAAGCCTCTCCTTTTCGGTGGCTTTCTCAGAATACTCCTTAGCTTTCCTTAAAACATCATTTCTTTCATCTCCCCGGCTTTGCAACTCAAAATATACGTGACTGAGGTAGAGATAAGCGACAGCAAACTGAGGGTCGAGCTCCACAGCTTTTTCGAGATACTGCTTTGCCTCTTCATGATAGAATTTGTCTGAGGCCTCTCTTCCCTTCAAGTAATAATCATAGGCCTCCATGGATGTTGTTGTGACGTCGGCAATCCGTGTTTTGAGGGTGTCAACCATGCGGCTAGGCAATCCGATGCCTTTGGAAATCTCTTTGCTTAGCTCATCGATCTGTCTCTCGAGAATGCTGTCGATCCCTTTTCCTCTAGAACTCGTGCTTTTAAGAAGGTTTTTGGTCGTCACATCCAAGACCTTCACATCCGTGGCGAACATTTCGCCCGCTTTAATAAAGCTTCCGAGCACAATGGCCTCGATGCCGTTTTGGCGGCACAACTCGAAGCCCAAATCACC
>JBATYS010000529.1:0-2831 GCA_049674205.1 Candidatus Aminicenantaceae bacterium | reverse complement strand
CCCTGGTTTTCAGGGGTATTTCTTAGTTTTGATTTTTATACTATAGACCCGTAGTTTCAGCAGGATTAAACAATTTTTGGCACACATCTGTCACATGGGGATAAGTCTATCCCCCTTCTTTTCCATGTTTGTCTAGCTGGTTAGACGAATCAATCCCATTCATTCACCAAGACTCGGGAATTTGAAATTTATTTTGGATTTCTATCAAAAACCCTCGACACCCAAAGCCCCCTTTTGTCCTAAGCCAGGGTAAAGTAAATCATCGACATATCTACACTATATCTTTTATAGCTTTTTTGCTTTGATACGCACTGGACTCAAAATCAAGGTCTGGAAAACCAGAGTGTGGATTTGACTCTCTCTTTGGCACCTCTGTTGCCTCTGGAAAATCACAGAAAAATTCAGATTTCTCTTTTTCTTTCTGTTTTAGCAACCGTACGCAATAGCGAGCAAATTTAGGCATTTCGTGTGACACCAGTGTGACATGGGGAGAGGTCTACTATCTCATTCAATTGACATCACATTCTCTGCTATGATAATAATTGCAGTATCATTAATAGGGATCAATTGAGCTTTAAGCGAGAGTATTTCTGCATTCCATAAAAAGGGGGTGAAGATGGCTATCAAATGCTCCAAATGTCAGGCTGAAATCTTGGATGATTCCCGCTTCTGCAGCAAATGCGGGACACCCATCCATCCTTCTGAGGAAATCTTCATCTCGCAGACCAGGACCATTCTCAAACCGATAAAGGAACTCCTTCCCGGGACTATGCTTGCCGATAAATACAAGATTGCAGATGTTGTTGGCAGAGGAGGAATGGGTATTGTTTACAAGGCCGATGATACCAAGCTTAAACGCAGCGTTGCACTCAAGTTTTTGCCTCCCGAATTGACGCAGGATGAGGATGCCAGAGTAAGGTTTGTTCTCGAGGCTCAAACTGCAGCAAGCCTGTCCCATCCCAATATCTGCACCATTCATGAGATCAATGAAGAAGATGGCGAATCCTTCATCGCCATGGAATACGTCAAAGGGGAGAGTTTAAAAGCAAGGATTGTAAAGGGCCCACTAGAGCTTGATGAAGCTGTGAATATTATCCTGCAGGTGGCTGAAGGCCTCGAGGAAGCCCATAAGAAAGGCATCATCCACAGGGACATCAAGAGCGCCAACATCATGATTACAGAGAAAAGCCAGGCTAAGGTTATGGACTTCGGTTTGGCCAAGGTCAAAGGCGCAACTCTGCTGACAAGAGAAGGGACAACTCTAGGTACAGTGGCTTACATGTCTCCTGAACAGGCACGGGGAGAAGAGGTTGATCACCGCACAGACATCTGGTCGCTTGGTGTGGTTCTGTATGAGATGCTTTCTGGGCAGCTGCCGTTTCAAGGAGAGCGGGAGGCATCGATTCTTTATTCCGTTGTGCATGAGGAACCAAAGCCACTCAAGGAAATAATGCGCGACCCTTCCCTTGAACTGCATCAGATCATAAATCGTGCTTTAAAGAAAAAGCCAGAATCCCGGTATGCATCAGCAGCAGAAATGATAAAAGACTTGAAGAAATACCAGGATGTTCTGCGGGCAGAGGAATTGGGAGCATTTAACCTTCGAACATTCCTTCGCCGCATCCGCAGGCCAAGGGTCGCAATCCCAGCTATTTGTGCGGTCCTTGTCCTCAGCGTAGTGTCTGTCTGGTTTTTCAACCGCCAGGCCAATATCCGTTGGGCTAAAGAAGAAGTTCTCCCAAAGATCGATCAGCTCATTGAAGCAAGTTGGCGGGATTCCACCGATGCTTATAGACTTGCGGAAAAAGCAGAGAAATATATTCCGAATGATCCCAAGCTTGTCGAGTTCTTTTCAAATAGTTCTTTGAACATTAACATCAAAACTGAGCCTACAGGTGCTAATATTTACATGAAAGAATACAATGCCCCAGACAGCGAATGGGAATATTTAGACATTTCTCCTATTGAGAACATCAGATTACCTATTGGAATCTTCAGATGGAAAATAGAAAAAGAAGGCTATGAGACCGTCCTGGCTGCATCATCCAGTTGGAACATAACGATAGATAAACTAATTCCTAATGACATTATGAGAGTGCTGAACAAGAAAGGAAGCATCCCAGAGGGGATGGTGCGCGTGCCAGGCACACAAACGCCGCTTGGGGAGTTGGATGATTTCTTTATAGACAGGTATGAAGTCACGAATAAGCAGTATAAAGAATTCATAGATAGTGGCGGATATAGAAACAGGGAATACTGGAAGCATGAATTCATCAAGGATGGAAGGATTCTGACCTGGGAAGAAGCCATGGCTGAATTTATAGACCAGACAGGCAGGTCTGGTCCAGCCGCATGGCAGGCAGGAGATTATCCTGAGGGGCAGGGTGATTATCCGGTTTCAGGAGTCAGTTGGTTTGAGGCTGCAGCATGTGCAGAGTTTTTTGGGAAAACTCTGCCTACAGCGTATCATTGGGGTATCGCCAGAGGTGAATATACTCATATGATCATGATTTTTCAACTTGGGGGGGATGCTATTTTTGCTCCCTTCAGTAATTTTCAGGGCAAAGGCCCTGTTCCGGTGGGGAGTCTTTCAGGCATAACCGCCTACGGAGCCTGTGACATGGCGGGAAATGTGAGAGAGTGGTGCTTTAACAAAACCCAGAAGGGAAGATTGATCAGGGGCGGTGCCTGGGGCGATGCCACCTACATGTTCGGGAATTTGAGTCAAGTTCCTGCCTTTGATCGTTCTTCTAAAAATGGATTCCGGTGCGCTCTGTATCCTGATCCTGAGAGAATCCCCGAATCTGCGTTCAATTTGTTAGAATTGGGGG
>JBATYS010000528.1:0-5978 GCA_049674205.1 Candidatus Aminicenantaceae bacterium | reverse complement strand
CATTGAATCGTAGAGGGACTCTGTATATGTTACGGGCTGTTTCATGAAAGCGGTCATAGTTCAGTTCACTCTGAACGAAAAACAAGATCAGGATACAACTGGCAATTCCGATAGCGAGACCGACAATGTTTATGAATGAATATCCGCGGTGCCTTCGGATGATCCTTAAAACAACTGTGATGTAATTCTTGATCATAATTTCCTCTTATTCCGATCCTCTAAAACAGTTTGCAATAAATATGCCATTTTGAGCTCTAGGGGAACTCGGAGAATCTGATTTCTGGGCGGATTTCTTGATGTTCGCTCATGAGACATAAGGTGTGCGTAATTGAACAGTTTCAAAGTAAATTATTCGTAATGTAGGGATTCGATGGGATTTGCCAGAGCAGCTTTGAGGGACTGATAACTCACAGTGATCAATGCGATCAGCAATGCTATTGATGTGGCAAGAAGAAATGAACCGATGCCGATTGAGATACGAAAAGCGAAATTCTGCAGCCATTTTTGCATCAGGAAGTAGGCGAGAGGCCAAGCGATCAGATTTGCTGCGACGACCCATTTTGTGAATTCCTTGGACAGCAAGAAGACGATTCCGGGGACTGGCGCCCCAAGAACCTTCCGAATTCCGATCTCCTTTGTCTTCTGTTCCGCTGTGAAGGATACCAAACCGAATAAACCAAGACAGGCAATAAAAATGGCCAACATGCTGAAATATGTGAAAATCTTGCCCAGCCTTTCTTCTGTGCGATACTGTGCATCGACGCTAGCGTCAAGGAAGGCATAGTCAAACATCCCGGTTGGATCAAATTCTTTCCATTTCTTCTCCACTAATTCGAGGGTCCTCGAAATATTCTCGGGGCTGAGCCGCACTGCCACAAAACTATAGTCATCTGGATCCAAGTTTATTAGTATCGACTCCATCGGATTATGCAATGAGTCGGTGTGGAAATCTTTAACAACTCCAATAACAGTTCTCGGAGTTAGTTTTGCAAGCAGTTCGGAGATTTCTTTCCCTATGGGATCATCCCATCCTATTTTTTTTGCTGCTGTTTCATTGATTAGGATAGAGCCCTTGATATCCGTAGAAAATTCAGGGGAAAAATTTCTTCCTGCGATCAATTCGATGCCAAAAGTCTCGAGGAAATCAAAATCACCGCTGATCCTTCCCATCATTTGAGATTCCTCACGAGAGAATCCTTCAGGAATAAATGCATTGTGCATGGCTCCTTGGCTGGGGACATGAGATGTTGCCGATGCACGAATAACTCCGGGAAGTTTCATCAGCTCTTCCTTGATGGTTTCAGTTGAGAACTGGATCGAGTCGTCTAAAATCTGGATATAAAGGATATGCTCTTTGTCGAAGCCAAGATTTCTATTTTTCATGTAGTGGATTTGATTGAAAACAACGATTGTGCCGATGATGAGGAAAACTGAGACAGTGAATTGGAAGACAACAAGAACACTGCGTACGCGGAAGTTTGCTGGCCCTTTTCTTAAGTTTCCTTTCAACACACTTACAGGTTTAAAAGCAGATAGAAATAATGCAGGATAGCTTCCAGCCAAAATCCCTACAATAAACACAAACCCCACGGATAAAACAACAAATAGAGGGATATCTGTGAAGAGGATACTGAGTTCCAGTGCGGTGAGGGACCTGATAATGGGAAGGGATAGCTCTGCAAGACCCATTGCGATAACGAAAGCGAATGAGCTGAGTATGATGGATTCTCCGAGAAATTGAAGAATCAATTTATTTTTGTCTGCGCCCAGAACTTTCCGCATTCCCACCTCTTGTGCGCGTTTAGCTGAACGGGCTGTGGAAAGATTCATGAAGTTAAAACACGCTATGAAAAGAATGAAAATAGCAATGGCTGAGAAAGCATAGATATAAGATATATCGCTTTGCCCTGTCGGTTCATTCAATAAGTCCGAATGGAGATGAATATCTGTAAGCGGAAGAAGCGAGTATTCCACTCTGCCTCCTACAGCTTTCAGTATGTTTCCCATGTTTTTTTCGACTATGGCAGGAAGTTTATTCTCAAGTTCTTTGTCACTATAGTCCTCTTTTAGGAGTACAAAGGTGTGAATTTCAAAATCACCCAGCCAATTTCCTTTTAGCCTTGGATTACTCACATAAAAGGATTCAAAAGAGAGCATCATATTAATGGGGAAATGTGAATTTCTGGGAATATCTCTGATCACTCCTGTGACTTTATAGTCCTCTCTGTTGTCTAGCCTGAGAATTTTACCGATGGGATCTTCCTCACCGAAGAATTTTTTTGCATTGCTCTCTGTAAGTAAAACAGAATGAGGCGCTTTGAGGGCTGTTTTTGGATCACCGAGAATCATGGGAAAAGTAAAGACATCAAAAACAGAATCTTGAGCGTAATAGATTCTGTTCTCAAAGAACTTCTTGTCCTCGAACTCCACCAGTGTTTGGCCATACCTATACCGGCGAAACTTTACCGAATTTATAACTTCAGAGTACTGATCTTTAAGATAGTCGCCAATAGGGTGGTTAGTAGAGGCAAGATTACCGCCACGGCCGCCAAATTCGAGGATCGTGTTCACCCGGTAGATTTGGTCGGCGTTTTTATGAAAGCGGTCATAGCTGCTTTCGAAGACGACGTAATTGACTATCAAGATACAGCAGGCCATACCGATGGCCAATCCAGCAATGTTAATGAAGGAGAATGCTTTGTTCCTCTTCATGTTCCGCAGGGTGATCTTTAAATAATTTTTCAGCATATTTCCCTCTTTAAATTTTCTGCACTATAAACATTATTCGTACCGAAGAGATTCGATGGGATTGGCCAAGGCGGACTTAATCGCCTGATAGCTGACTGTAAGCAGCGCAATGAGGAATGCCAGGCCTGCAGCCACAAGAAAGGTCCAGAACTCAATGGAGGTACGATATGCGAAGTTCTGTAGCCACACTTTTATGGCATAATAAGCTACAGGCCAGGCAATAATATTCGCTAAGAGAACGAGTGAGAGGAATTCCTTACTGATCAATCTGACAAGTCCAGGCACTGTTGCCCCCAAGACCTTCCGGATGCCGATTTCTTTCGTCCGATTTTCTACGGTGAAGGATGCCAATCCGAAAAGTCCCAAACAGGCGATAAAAATTGCAAAAAATGTCCCATACCGTGCAACGGCGGCAAAATTCTCCACTCGTCTGTAAATCCTGTTCATGTCATCAACCAAGAATGAAAACTCAAAGGGCTGATCGAACTGATACTCTTTCCAAACAGTTTCCAGAAAATCTATGGATTCTTTGATTGTGCTGCTGTTGATGCGGGCAAATATATAGTTGTAACGTTCGGGATCAATTTTGATCAATATCGGCTGCATGGGTGTAGTCAGGTCACGATAGTTAAAATTGTTGACTATCCCAACGACTACAGTCTGGTACATGGGATTGATTTTTCCCCCCTCTTTAAAGAATAGTTCTGCCTGTTCGCCGACGCCATCCTTCAAACCAAGTCGGTCCACCATGGCTTGATTCATCAGGAGTGATCCCTCTGCATCCGTGGATATGTTCTTCGAAAAATCTCTACCGCGTGCCAGCTTTATCTCCAGTGTTCTGACATAATCATGGTCCACATAGATGATACCTGCATTCATGTCATCGATTCCTCTGGTTTTGATGTTGATTCCATTCTGTGATGTCACTCCTGGTTCCATGGAGGATGCCGTCACACCAAGGATATTCGGATTCTGCAGCCATTTGTTCTTTAAGAGTTCGTATCTCAGTTTGACAGACCTATCCCGAATAGGAATGGTAATGACATGATTTTTATTAAACCCGAGTTCCATTGTCCTCATAAATTGGATCTGGCGGATTAAGAGGACTACACTAGCGATAAGTGCAATGGAGATCACAAACTGTCCTACAACTAGAGTTTTTCTGACAAAAACAGAAAGTCCTCTGGTTTTGAGGGTTTCCTTGAAGATTGCCACAGGCTTAAATGAAGAGAGGAAGAACGCCGGATAGCTTCCGGATAAGATGCCGACGATAATGGCTGTGGCGATCATAGCAACAATGTAGTCGATATTTTGGAGATAGTTGATAGACAACGCTTTGCCGACAAATTGGTTGAAAGCGGGGAGGAAAAGTTCGATCAGTATGATGGCAATGAGAAGGGCGAGAAAGCTCAAGCACACAGATTCTCCCACAAACTGCCGTACCAACTGCGACCTCTGGGCGCCGATGACTTTTCTCATTCCGATCTCTTTCGCGCGAGAACCGGACCGGGCAGTTGCTAGGTTCATGAAGTTGATACAGGCGATCAGCAGGATAAAGACAGAAATCATGCTCAACACAAAAAGGAACTGTGGATTGCCTCTCTCGCCGACCGGAGGCCCGGGAGCGTGGAAATAAATATCTGTCATGGGAAGGAGTTCGTGACTTATGGAGGAAAAACTCCACTTGTCAACGTGTTTTTTCGTGAAAGCGGGCAGTAATTGGTTGATATCCTCTGGATTATATCCATCAGGAAGCTGGATATATGTCCATGTCGGGCTGTCCCAGTGCTTTGTCATAAAATACTCCCCGACTATAGACTGGAGGCTTTTATAGGAGGCGAGGAAGTCGAAACGGATATGGGAATTTAGCGGGATAGGAGCCAGAACTCCTGTAACTTGAAACTCAAGTTTCCTTCCCCCCAGATTATATTTTAGCGTTCTACCGATCGGGTTTTCATTACCGAAATATTTATGGGCTGTCTCCACACTGACAACCACGGAAAAAGGCTCTTGAAGAGCGGTTCTAGGATTCCCCTGGAGGAGGGGAAACGTGAAAACGTCAAATACTGATTCATCGGCATAGAAAAATCTTTTTTCAACAAAACGTTTTTCACCAAAATTGACCAGTTCGCTCTGAAAATTCGTGAACCTGACAGTATGTGTTATTGCAGCAAAGTTTTCTAGGAGGAGAGGAGCAAGCGGAGCACCCGTGATCCCTTTTCTTTCTGCGACATCTCCGGATTCATTGATGCGGATGACTTGATAGATATTTTTTTTGTTTTCATGAAAATTATCGTAGCTGTTTTCAAACTGGATGAAAAAAATGATCAGGAGGAAACTGGCCATCCCCAGGGCGAGACCCATGATGTTAATGAAGGAATATCCTTTGTATTTTTTGAAATTCCTCAAAGCTATTGTGAGATAGTTCTTAAGCATGGCGTACATCTCATCTTCAGACTTAGGCTCGCGGGATGTAACCTCCTTCTCTTTCCCGGAACATGATCGGGATGTGAGTGTCGGTGGGAACTCCGATCTGGATCAATTGCCAGTTCTTCTCATGCTCTTTGATCACATGCCGGATCACCGACACTCTGTCCTCTTTCATGTCACTGAAACTCTCCCACTCAACAATCTCCACACGGTAACGCATTGTACGTTTTTTCCCGTTGATCTTCACTTCGATGTCTATGTTTTGTTCGGACTCAAGTGTTGGGATTTGGAGAACAACTTCTCTCATTAATACCTCCTTAAACTGAATTATTCATAAAAAATGTCGAACCTTATTACAACTATATTAATATCAGAACTTTACACTGTTTTTCCGGGAAATCACTCTGATAATTCCGTTTTTGTTGTCCTCTTTATTCATAATCGACATTTTTTACGAATAATCCATTTTACATTACTATCCCAATTATTCATGGCGAAGTGCCTCTACCGGGTTGGCGACAGCAGCCTTTATCGCTTGATAACTAACCGTCAGAAGAGCGATAACCAGTGTTAATAAGCCTGCTAAAACGAATGTTAAAACACTTATATCGACCTTATATGCAAATCCCTGAAGCCATTTTCGCATGCCAAAATAAGCCACCGGCCAGGCTATGATATTCGCCAATAACACCCATTTTGTATACTCTCTCGAAAGCAGCAGAGTGACACTCGAGCTCGTTGCTCCCAAAACTTTACGGACACCGATCTCTTTAGTCCTCTGTTCAGCCATAAACGAGGCC
>JBATYS010000527.1:0-1816 GCA_049674205.1 Candidatus Aminicenantaceae bacterium | reverse complement strand
TGGCAATAGGCTTTCCGAATTGGATCCTTTGTTTGGCATGTTCCTTACTAATATCGATGCACCCCTGAGCCGAACCCACACACCCTGCCGCCACAGTGTACCTGCCAAAATCCAGGGTTCCCAGCGCAACCTTAAATCCCTTGTTCACTTCTCCAAGAACGTTTTCTTTGGGAACGCGGCAATCCTCGAGAAAGATCTCGCCCGTGTTGGAAGCACGCAGACCTAATTTGTCGTGAAGGTCGCTTGTAGAGAATCCCTCAGATCCTCGCTCCACAAAAAAGGCCGTGATCCCTTTTGCCCCGGCCCCGGGATCTGTCTTCGCATAGACGATGGCTAGATCAGCAATGCCGGCATTGGTGATCCAGGTTTTCTGACCGTTGAGCACATAATAGTCCCCGTCCTCTTTGGCTGTCGTCACCATACTGGCAGGATCGCTCCCGGCATCCGGCTCTGTGAGCCCGAAACAGCCCATCCATTCCCCGCTTGTCAACTTGGGGAGATACTTTTTTTTCTGTTCCTCACTGGCGAATTTGAAGATGGGGAGCTCCACTAGAGACACCTGAACGGAATAAGTCCCTCGCATAGAAGAGTCCACCCTGCCGATCTCCTCGGCCACGATCGCATGACTTATATAATCAAATCCTGCTCCGCCATATTCCTCGGGAATTGGCGTTCCCATAAAACCCAGGCCCGCCAGTTTTTCGAATATTTCTCGAGGAAACTCGCCCTTCTTATCGTTCTCCGCAGCAACAGGTGCGATCTCCTCATCGGCAAACTTGCGAATCGTGTCCTGGATCATTTTTTGTTCTTCAGTCAAATCAAAATCCATCATGCTCTCCTAAGATTCAAGTTTAAAAAAAATGTAATGACAACTCAGTATTTGTAGAAGCCCTCTCCAGTTTTCCTGCCCAGCTTGCCTTCATCAACCATCTGCCTAATAATTTCGGGTGGTCTGTAACGTTCGTCCTTGAGTTTCGTATACAATGTCTCCATCTTGGCCAGATGGATATCGAGCCCGATCATGTCGATGAGGGCAAGCGGCCCGATGGGATGGCCCGCACCCAACTTCATGGCCTCGTCGATATCTTCGGCTGAGGCTATTCCATCGGCATAAACGGTCGCAGCTTCATTCAGAAGGCTGGCCAAGACCCGGCTCACTATTCCCGCCGGCGCCTCCTTGAAAGTGACAACAGGAGTCTTGCCCAAGACTTCAGCGAATGCCTTGGCCGTCTCGACCGTTTCATCCGATGTTTCGTCACCCCGGATGATCTCCACCAGCTTCATGATGACTGCAGGATTAAAAAAGTGCATGCCGATGACTTTATCAGAACGCTGCGTTGCCGAAGCGATCTCGCTCACAGAAAGAGCTGTTGTGTTTGTGGCGAAGATGGTCTCAGGGTAGCAGATCGCATCCAGGTTTTTGAAGATGTCTTTTTTGAGGTCGATATTCTCGGATACGGCCTCGATCACAAAATCACTATCGCGGGCAAGGGTCATATCCGTTGACCAACTCATACGAGAGAGGACAGAGTCCATATCTTCCTTTGTGATCTTTCCTTTTTCGATCCGCCTCTCGAGGCCTCTGGCTATTTTATTTTCGGCTTTATTGATGACATCATCGGACACATCGGTCACAATGACATCAAATCCATTTTGTGCACAGAGCTGGCCGATGCCCGCTCCCATAATTCCCCCACCTATCACAATAGGCTTCTTGATATCCATGATTCCTCCTTTTAACAGACCATACGATCTAGCTCAGGTTTTCCAAAATAATTGCGACACCCTGTCCGCCACCGATGCATAAACTGACCAA
>JBATYS010000526.1:0-1613 GCA_049674205.1 Candidatus Aminicenantaceae bacterium | reverse complement strand
TTGATCCTATCGCGATAGGCGAGGAGAACCCACTTGATATGGCTTGGAGGAAGGTCGGGCAGGCTCAGATCATGCTGCGGAGTCTCTATGATCACTTCATGAGCACCCGCTCCTTCGATCATGTCGTAGTATCCAACCCCTATCCGTTTTCCTTCGGCTTCTATCTTCAAGGCCGGATATTTATTGGAAACAACCCTCACTTTCCAGCCGGGAGAGTTGGGTGGGGTTTTTGGGTCTCTGTAAGCCCATATTTCGGGTGGGGTGGATGTTTCGTGGCCTTCACAGAAGGGACAAACCTTCACGTGGTTGTATTTGCTTGTGTCCGCTAAATCCGAGGGCCTTGTGGCTCTTTCGGTGGCAATGATCACCCACCGGTGTTCCAGTGGGTCATATCTCAGTTCTGGCATGTGCCTCTCCTTTTTCGGCTATATCACTGTCCCATCGGGGATGGTTGTATTTTTGGGGACAACTATGATTCCATCTCGAATCACATATTCTTTCTGAGTGTCCTCATCGATACCTTTTTCATTCACAAGTTTAACTCCGTTTCCAATACGGGCATTTTTGTCGATAATCGCATTGCGGATAACGCAGTCATTTCCTATTCCGATTCTGGGGATTTTTTTTTGAAGATTTCCCTCGATCTCTTCTTTGGATTCAAAAAAATCAGCTCCCATCAACACAGAGCGCTCGATGGCGGCATTGTTGCCAATCCGTGAGCGAATTCCGATGATGGAGTGGGCGATTTTCGAATTGTTGATGATGCTCCCCTCGCAAAGGATGGAGTTTTGAACTTCCGAAGATAAAATTTTCGATCCCGGTAAAAAACGGGCGCGCGTGAAGATCGGTTTTTGTTCATCATAGAAGTTAAACCGGGGAAGGGGCTGTGTCAGGTCCATGTGGACGTCAAAGAAGCTGCGAATGGTTCCGATGTCTTCCCAGTAACCATCAAAAAAGTATCCGTAGACATCCTTCTGCGTGATGGAAGCGGGAATAACCTCTTTGCCGAAATCTCTATAGTCGTTGTTCTCCAACAGTTCTTTAAGGACATCCCAGTTGAAAAGGTACACCCCCATTGATGCAAGGTGGGTCCTTCCGGCTGGATCGATACCGAATTGTTGGAATATATTTTCGGGAGCTTTCATGTTTTCGATTTGGGCAGGATCCTTCGGTTTTTCTAGGAAGGCGACAATTTGGCCATGATCGTCTACTTTCATCATTCCAAGCTCAGAAGCTTGACTGGGATGAACAGGATAAACTGCAATGCTTATATCGGCCTTTTTTTCCAGGTGAAAATCGATAAATTTTCGGTAGTCCATCCTGTAAAGGTGGTCACCCGAAAGAACAAGCACAAGGTTTCCTTCCATCCGGACAAAACGGAGGTTCTGACGGACGGCATCCGCAGTTCCCTGGTACCAGTCAGGGCTTTCGAGAGTCTGTTGAGCAGAGAGAATGGTCACAAAATCTTTAGTAAAGCTGTCAAAGCGGTAGGTGAGAAAGATGTGACGATGGATCGATTCACTGCTGTATTGAGTCAGGATGAAGATCTTTCTCAGTCCTGAATGGATGCAGTTGCTGATGGGAATATCGATAAGGCGGAATCTGCCGGCGAT
>JBATYS010000525.1:0-2206 GCA_049674205.1 Candidatus Aminicenantaceae bacterium | reverse complement strand
AAAGAATTCTAGAGACAGTCAAAAACTCAGGTCTTTTACAGAAATCTATTAAAAATAAAAGTTTAAAATTTCCGATGAGCATCATAGCTTCGGAGCATTGCTTATGTCCATCAATATTCATATAATTCATTATATGAACTTCCTAAAGTTAATTTTATATATCCCCAGGGAAATCTATCACGACATAGTCTCCCAGACGAGGTGCCCCTCATCTTCGTGTTGCCCATCCCTTCACTAGATAAAGAAGGACATCAATGAGTTTGTTAAGCAGGTTTAAAAATAGGCTGTTTTGTGATTTAGCTATAGATCTTGGTACGGCCAATACTCTGGTTTATCTTAAAGGAAGAGGAATCATAGTTCAGGAGCCTTCAATGGTGGTTATTAACAGGAAGACTGGCAAAGTAGAAGCTGTAGGAAAACGGGCAAAGGAGATGCTGGGAAAAACCCCGGCCAATGTGATGGTTATCAAGCCTATGAGGGATGGCGTCATTGCTGATTTTGAGATCGCAGAGAAGATGCTAGATTTTTTTATTAAGATGTCCACAACCAACTGGGGCTTTTTAACCAGACCGAGAATAGTTATCGGGATTCCCACAGGAATTACCGAAGTTGAAAAACGCGCTGTTAAGGATGTTGCCTTAAAAGCCAACGCATCTGAAGTATATTTGGTAGAACAGTCGGTTTCAGCCGCCTTAGGAGCAGATCTTCCTATATCCGATCCAGTAGGGAGTATGATTGTGGACATAGGAGGTGGAACGACAGATATCGCTGTCATTTCTCTTAACGGCATCGTCTATAACCATTCCATACGGATTGCCGGGCATGAAATGGATGAAGCCATCATCCAGTATCTTAAAAGAAAGTACAATTTGCTCATCGGAGAAAGAAGTGCCGAGAAGGCTAAAGTGCAAATAGGTTCGGCGTATCCTTTGGATGAACCCATGACTATGGAGGTCAAGGGGAGAGATTTAAGTAAGGGAATCCCAAAGATTGTCGTCATTGGTGACCAAGAAGTAAGGGAAGCATTAGATAATATTGTTTCTTCAATTATCGACGCTATCAAATACGCCCTTGAAAGAATTCCGCCTGAACTCTCAGCAGACCTTATTGACCGTGGCATCATCCTGACAGGGGGAAGCGCTCTTCTAAAGAATTTAGATAAGCGTATAAGCGAGGAAACGCATCTGCCGGTTTTTATTACTGATGATCCTCTAACGACAGTTGTTCTGGGTGCCGGTAAAATGCTAGATGATTTAGACCTTTTGAAAAAGATATCTCTTACATAATCCCCTTTTCCACAATTTCTGTGAATAAACTTGTATAAAAATGGACAATTTCATTTGTAGTGAATTGATCTAATTGTATTTCTGGTATATTGCACAATATTTAGGCAAGGTTTAGAAGAATAATTTGTGAAGCATTGGTTTAACAATTGAGAATTGAAAGGATATTTTTTCCATATTTTTATGCCAATGATATATGATAACAATGGAAGGAGTTTTCAGAGAAAAGGAAAAAGCATTAAGAAGAGAAAGGGAGAGGTTTAAAAATGGGTTTTCTTCACGCCGGGAAAGAAAAGTTTGAAAATCTTATAAGAAAAACCAGGATGAAAAGGAGCGAACAGAAAAAGAGACCACCAAGAAAGGGCAAGAAAAATAAGCTTTTATTAAAACTAACGATCCCTTCCCGCCGGGGAAGAAGAAAAAAATGATTACAGTCCATGAGCTTGATTGAAAATACAGTTTGAGGTTTAAAGGAGGTTACAGTGAAAGAACTCGTTGAATTGATTGCCAAGTCATTAGTGGACAATCCGGACAAGGTACAGGTTTCCCAATTAGACGGGGAACAGACTTCGATCCTAGAATTAAGGGTGGCTCCTGATGATGTGGGCAAGGTTATCGGAAAACAGGGGAGTCATGCTCAGGCTATCAGAATTATTCTCGGTGCTGCTGGGATGAAGCTGAAAAAGAGATTTACTCTTGAGATAATCGATAAAGTGTAATTTGGTCAGCATAGGGAAAAAATTAAATTCCCACAACCTTTTGAAAATGGAAGCCATAAATAGCAAATGTAATTGCCAGGCTGAAGAAGCGGGGACGCCTTACTAAAGTCCACGAAATGAGTTTCCAGTAGTACAATCGTCCCTTTCCTTTTATCCCCAAAAACCAGATGGATTTAAGGAATGCATTGAGGTGAGAAAGTTTAA
>JBATYS010000524.1:0-1709 GCA_049674205.1 Candidatus Aminicenantaceae bacterium | reverse complement strand
CCTTTGATACCCATGGGGTCCTGGTAGACCTCGATGAAGCCGTTGATAAAATCCACCATGGATTCCGTATCGTTGATCCACAATATATTGTACTCGTCAAACTTCCTTAAATCTCCCGTCTCATAATATTCGATGAGCTTTTCGATCACCTGTTTCTGCTGATCGTTTTCCGCCACCTCTGCTGCTTTTTCCAGCCAGTAGACGATCTTCTGGATCGCAGTCCCATATAGCCCGTTTACGGAGGCAACTTCTTCAACAACCTTGCCGTTTTTCTTAACGACCCGAGAATTCAATCCATACCAGATCGGCGTGGGATCATCCTCCTCTCTGATGCTATTGTAGTACTCCTCGACTTCTTTCTGTGTGACTCCCTCATAGAAATTGACCGCAGAATGAACGATAAGGTCCTTCGTCGAATCCTGAGAGATCTTTTTGGCATCAACAGCCGGATCGAAGAGGATAGGATTCAGGAACGTGATGAGGTCATCTAGGGTTTGCACCTCGGCCAACGGGAACTCTACACCTTTGGATTCTTTAACCAGCGTTTCAAAATAGTCGCTACTGAAATCCGGGATAAATTTATCCGTGGCATAGTGATGGTGGATCCCGTTCGAGAACCACACTCTTTTCGTATAAACCATGAACTTTTCCCATTGGGGATCTGTGCGGTCACCTTTATAGCCCTCGACGATCGCATCGAAGGTTCTGCGGATCGTCAGGTTGTGCTTGTAATTTTGGTCAAACATGATGTCACGGCCACAAAGGGCGGCTTCACTCAAGTAATAGATCAGTTCTTTCTGGGCTAATGGAAGTTCCTCAAAGCCTGGAACCTGATAGCGCAGAATCCTCAGGTCGGCGAACTTGTCGACCTGCCACTGAAAATCCTGAGTTGCGGCCTCAGCCTCCGGCTCGGTCTGGGATTTTTGACATCCCACTGCGAGAACAACCATTAAAAAAGCCAGTGTCAAAAACAGTGTTTTTCTAATTGTCATGGACATACCTTCTCCTATTTTGATTTAGGACTCTCTTTATTCTCATGAGAACTCTTTTTTTATATTTGAGATCTCTTGGCCTGTTTTTCAATCCGGTCTTAGAGTCTCGCCTCATAATATCTAAATTCTCCTCCCGAGTCCAATTTATAATTGACTTCGATCTCTTTATCGCCTCGTCCATTTTTTGAGTCCGTTGACCTGACTATTTTGGATATGATATGTTTTTAAAACATTTAAACAATGGAGGAAAAAATGAAAACTTCAAAAAATTTGATTGCATTAGCTATAGCTATTTTACTTTGTGCTTCTGGTCACCTTCTCGCCTCATGGGCTGGTGATCAAGAAACTCCATTAAAAACAGTCCTCACCAATTGCACGGTGATCGATTGTACGGGTACGCCGCCCATGACAGATGCGACCGTTGTGATCGTCGGAAATACGATCACAGAGATAAAAAAAGGCACATACCAGAAGTCGGCCGGTGAAAAGAATGTTAAAGTGTTTAACCTCGAGGGAGGATATGTGCTTCCCGGCTTTTGGAACGTACACATGCATTTGGCCGCTCTTTTACCAGACCCGAACAATATCGTGCGCACCGAGTCTCTGCCCTCTGCCGTCATCCGGGCCGGCTTGAACGCCATGGACGGGCTTCGTTGGGGATTTACGGGTGTTCGAACGGTTGGCGAGCGAGAATATCTGGATATAGCCTTGAGAGAC